>JAYRLJ010000004.1:18905-35071 GCA_041905305.1 Hylemonella sp.
CTTGAAATGGTCCACGTCCAGCATCAGCAGCGACAGCGGGTGCCCGTGGCGCTGCGCCTGGCGCAGCGGGCGGCGCGTCTGCACCGTCCAGCCGTGGCGGTTGAACAGGCCGGTCAGCCCGTCGGTGGTGGCCAGCTTGTGCAGCTGGCGCTCGGCTTCTTCACGCCAGGCCGCCAGGATGGCAATGGTGCCCAGCACCAGCGACATGTTGGCGCCGATCAGCGCCGCAATGTTCACCGGCGTGGGGGCCCGGAAGAAGGGGTAGAGCTCGGTGAACCAGGCGCCCAGCACGCCGCGCGCCGCCGTGAAGCCCGCCATCACCACCAGGCAGCCGGCCAGCGGGTAGCGCCAGGAACGGCGGCCGAAGTCGCGGCTGGTGGGGTAGAGGCAGGCGCGCGCCACGATCAGCATCTGCGCCGCCAGCAGCAGGTTGGCCCAGCCCACGCGCACCGGGTAGCTGGAAAAGCTCAGCCCATAGCCCAGCGGCATGATCCACACCAGCACGCGCAGCAGGCCGCGCAGCGGGCGCGGGCCGAGCCAGCTTTCCAGTGCGCGGTAGATCATCCACTGGCTGACGCTGAGCAGGGCCATGGCCACGGTGGACAGAATGCGGTCCGGCGTCTGCCCGTACCAGATGCTGGAGAGCAGCATGCAGATCCATGCCCCGGCGTTCAGGAAGAGCGAAATGCGCGCGTCTTTGGCGGCCGGGCTCAGGCCCTGACCCATGACAAAGGGCAGGGCCGTGGCCATGACCAGCAGGTTGGCCACGTTGACAACAATGAGGGAAGTGGGGTCGATCTGCACGGGGGCTGGCCGATGTGTGACAGGGTGCAGTCTAGTGCACCTGCCCGCGCGAACGCGTCACGCGGGCTTCAGCCCAGGCCCAGGCGGGTGTTCAGATCCGCCGCGTCGGGCGCGGCCAGCGTGGTGTTGTGCCTGTCGGTGAGCGGCCCGCCACCGGGTTCCACGTTGCCCGCCGCGTCGTAGCCGATGGCCTTGAACTTCCACACCGCGCCCACGCGCTTGAGGTTGCCCACGTGCGCACCGTCGGGCGTGTGCACGCTGTAGACATTGGCGTTGACGGGCTGCAGGGTGAGGGCGGGCATGGTGCAGGGGGCGAGTTATGAATAAAAACGGGCTCTGGCGCTTATAGGGTGTGCGCTGGCAGCTATCAAAAGCGTAGCATTTGGCGGCAGCTTCACGCCTGCCAGACGCCAAAGCCGGCCGAGCGCAGGTCGATGCCCACCTCAATCTCTTTTTCCACCGCCTCGTCGTACGTCATGGGGTTGAAGCCTTCGTACAGGTCGGGCAGCAGGCGCAGGCCGTACTGCGTGACAAAGCGGTTGGCCTGGATGCCGGCCTTGTGCTTGTCAAAGCGCACGTCCGGGTCCAGCCCGGTCATGCCCACGTAGACGCAGGGCTTGCCTTCGATGTAGTCGGGGTTGTTCTTGCGAAAGCGCGGCTCGTACAGCACGTCTTTGGAGAGTTCGACCACGTAGACGTGGTGGTGCTTGCGGCGGGCCATGGTGGGGTGGGTGGATGAACCCGTCTATTATCGAACCCACTGCCGTCGACAGGCAGGGGGAGGATGCAATGGCCGCGAATGACAATCACAAGCTGGCGGTGCTGATCGATGCGGACAACGCGCAAGCGTCCGTGGTGCAGGAGTTGCTGGCCGAAGTGTCACGTTATGGCACCGCTACCATCAAGCGCGCCTACGGCGACTGGACCACCGACAACCTGAAGTCGTGGAAGGCCGTGCTGCATGCGCAGGCCATCCAGCCCATCCAGCAGTTCCGTTACACCACGGGCAAGAACGCTACCGACTCGGCGCTCATCATCGACGCCATGGACGTGTTGCACTCCGGCAGCGTCGACGGTTTTTGCCTCGTGTCGTCCGACAGCGACTTCACCCGCTTGGCCACCCGCATCCGCGAAGCCGGGTTGACGGTCTACGGCTTTGGCGAGCGCAAGACACCGGAGCCTTTCGTGGCAGCTTGTGACAAGTTCATCTACACGGAGATTCTGCGCGCCGAGACGGCGCAGGAGCCGAAGGAAGTGCCGCAGCTGCCGCCACTCAGGCCCATGGTGCTTGCGGCGGTCGACGCGGCGGCCCGGGACGACGGCTGGGCGCCGCTGGCGGCCGTGGGCAGCCAGATCAGCAAGAACCACTCGGCCTTTGACTCGCGCAACTACGGCTTTCCCAAGCTCGGGGAGTTGATGCGCAAGCAGAACTACCTGGAGTTCAAGGAAGTGCCCTCAACCGGCGGTGACGGCGCAACGCAGTTGAACCTCTACGTACGCCGCAAACCCAAGGCGGCCGCGCCGGCCTAAGCGGCTGGCCTATTCCTCGACCTTCACACCCTTCCAGAAGGCCACGCGGCCTTTGACGAGTTCGGCGTCGGGGCGGGGCTCGGGGTAGAACCACACGGCGTCGGGCAGCATGTCGCCGTTGACCAGCAGGCTGTAGTAGTGCGCCTCGCCCTTCCAGGGGCAGGTGGTCTTGTGGTTGCTGAAGGTGAGGTACTCGCGCTTGAGCGTGTGCTCGGGGAAGTAGTGGTTGCCTTCCACCAGCACGGTGTCGTCACTCTCGGCGATGACGGTGTTGTTCCAGGTGGCTTTCATTTTTTATATCTCTAGGGCTCAACTCAAACGAGCACCAACCGCACGCCAGAACGTGGGGTGGAGTTTGATTGTCGATGATGGTTTGAGGGATCCCTCACTGGGTGAATGATCAGAATAGTATGACCAATACTCACTATTTCCGCTGTCAGGCCTAACGCCGACAACTCCGACGGTGTAGAGCGCATCAAACAACGTCAACAAAAAACGAAAATGGGTATATCGGTTTTCGTCTATCCACAGGTGTGCAGCGCGGATCACTGGATCAGTGTCATCGTCTTTTGCAAGTAAGCAGTCAAACAACCAGTCCTTTATCGATTCTTCGCTGAAGTCGCTGATTCGCTGCTGCACTGGACGACGAGAGAAAACGCGAACGTAGTCTGCAACACGAGGATAGATGGAGTTCCACTCCTCTTGAAGGGAGTCAATTCGCTTTTCAGAATATGCGCCCTCGGCATCTTGCACGATTTGAACAGATACGTGTCCCCGATCCTCTGCGCGTTCTAGACATTCATTCACAAACAAAATTGCGTCGCGTGGACGAAGAAACGTTCGGTCAACGAGAAAGTCAGTGAAGCTAGAGTGCCCAATCTTTTTGGGAAACAGTTCATCAAGAGGAATTGGTTTTGACGTGTATCGTCGCTTGACAAGATGGGCCAGGCGTCTGTCAAGCAATTCGATCAACTTGGGCTTGCTCCACCGAAGTTTTAGGTAGAGAGACTCATATTTCTCTGATTGAAAACCTGAATCTCGTGTTGCTGCTATCACTCGCTGGAGTAAGTCTTGCCGCAAAGACACAACGATTTTCACGGAGCGAATTTGACGAAACGTCTTGACCGTTTCTATTAGTGCTCGGATCAGTTTGTATTTCAGTGGGTCATCAACCCACTTAGTGTCTAGGTCATCGATAGTTATGAAGTAAGACTCTTGGGGGTCTGTGAAGATCTCCTCTGCGAGCAGACGGATGACGTCAGCTAAGGCCTTGATCTGAACTTGACTTACAACTCGCGTGCCCCGATTGATGACTTCTTGCTTTTGTTCTGTTGAAAGTCGGTGAGCTCCTCCCGCGCTCATTGACGCACCCAAGAGATTTGCATCGAGAGAGGCTTTTAGGTCGTTCTCGATTCGACCTGTGATTTCTTTGACTCGATACTCAGTCTCGTTCCAAAAATTCTCTCCCCAATCGCGTAGATACGTGACGGCCTGTTCTTTAGCTTTGTCCTTCTGAAAGATCTGGCTCAAAGAACTTAAAAACGATTTTTGAGAAGCGTCATTTGTTATGCGGTACTTGTGTTTAACTAGCTCCACTGCGAGTACGTGGCGCCATAGAAGCTGGTAGAAAAGATCGAGATTCGCGCCGGCGTCTTCGAAGAAGCGCAATACTTCCGAGTTTGAGAGGTAGCTAAGAGCTAGTTGCTCGGGTTCCAAGGCAATGACGTGTTCTTCATGCTCTCGAAGTAGACGAATCAATGCGCTTTTTCCTGCACCAGTTCTTCCAACTATGATTCTTTGAGGGGTAGCGCAATTTCTAAGGACATCTAGGTCGCCGTTGTCGACAAAACAATCGAACAGATATTGATCATCTGACTCTGCGGCTGCTTCTCCTACTCGATCGTTTTTTCTAAAACGAAATCCGGCGCCTATATCCTTCTTGTCCATCACGCCTCCCTAGGTTGGTCGTTCTACTATTTCCCCCAACTATCCTTCAAACCGGTGACACGGTTGAAGACGGGTTTACCCGGCACGTGGTCCTTGCGGTCGGCCACAAAGTAGCCGTGGCGCTCGAACTGGAACTTGTCGTCCGCCGCCGCCTGCGCCAGTGAAGGCTCCACATAGGCGGTGACGGTCTTGAGACTGTTGGGGTTGAGGCTGGCCAGGAAGTCCTTGCCGCCGGCATCCGGTTGCGGGTCGGTGAACAAACGGTCGTACAGGCGCACTTCGGCGGGTACGCCGTCGGCCACGCCCACCCAGGTGATGGCGGCCTTGGCCTTCACGCTGTCGGCGCCCGGGGTGCCGCTCTTGGTGCCGGGGATGACCTTGGCTTGCACTTCGGTGACGTTGCCCGCCGCGTCGCGCACGCAGCCGGTGCACTCGATCACGTAGCCGCCTTTCAGGCGCACCACGTTGCCGGGGAACAAACGCTTGTAGCCCTTTGGCGGCACTTCTTCAAAGTCTTCACGCTCGATCCACACCTCGCGCCCGATCTTGAAGCGGCGCGGCGCCGGCTCGGGTTGGCCCTCCAGCGCGTGGGGCAGGGCGGGCAGGGTGCATTCTTCGGTGTAGTCGGCACTGCCAAAGGCCTCGGCCCAGTTGGTGAGCACGAGTTTCACCGGGTCCAGCACGGCCATGCCGCGGTGGGCCTTGGTTTCCAGGTCTTCACGCAGGCAGCCTTCCAGCGTGGAGTAGTCGATCCAGCTGTAGTCCTTGGTGACGCCGATGCGCTCGGCAAAGAGCTGGATGCTGGCCGGCGTGTAGCCGCGGCGGCGCAGGCCGACGATGGTGGGCATGCGCGGGTCGTCCCAGCCGGTCACGTGCTGGTCGTTCACCAGTTGCGCCAGCTTGCGCTTGCTGGTGATCACATACGTGAGGTTCAGGCGCGCAAATTCGTGCTGGTGCGGCAGCAAAAACACATTGGGGCGCTGGCCGTCCAGCGCGTGGGCCAGCAGCGGGGTGAACTGCGCGGCTTCTTTCTTCAGCAGGGCGAAGAAGGCGCCCAGGTCTTTGAGCACGGCGTCGCGGTCGTGTTCCCACTTGGCAAACAGGGCGCGCATCTGCTGCTCGGCCGCGCTGGCGTACAGCTTGTCGGCGTGGTTGTAGCAGTGCAGGGCAAACTCTTTCTGCGCTTCCACGCCCTGCGCTTCGATCTTTTCAATCAAAGCCTTGGCCTGTTCGAACTGCGGCGTGCGCAGGATGGGCACGATGCGTTCCAGCAGCCAGTCGTAGAAGGGGCGCTGGTCTTCAAATTCCAGCGTGCAGATGCTGTGGGTGATGTTCTCCAGCGCGTCCTCGATGGGGTGCGCGAAGGTGTACATGGGGTAGATGCACCACTGGTCGCCGGTGTTGTGGTGGGTGGCGCGGCGGATGCGGTAGATGGCCGGGTCGCGCAGGTTGATGTTGGGGCTGGCCATGCTGATCTTGGCGCGCAGCACGGCGGCGCCGTCCGGCAGCTTGCCGTCGCGCATCTCACGAAAGCGGGCCAGGTTCTCGGCCGGGGTGCGGGTGCGGTACGGGCTGTCGGTGCCGGGCTTGCCGAAGTCACCTCGGTTGGCGCGCATTTCCTCCGGCGTCTGCTCGTCCACGTAGGCGTGGCCGGTCTCGATCAGGTACTCCGCCGCACGGTACATGAAGTCGAAGTAGTTGCTGGCGTAGAACAGGTGGCTGGTGCCATGCGCGTCCCAGCCGAAGCCGAGCCATTTCACCGCGTCGAGGATGGAGTCCACGTACTCCTGTTCTTCCTTCTCGGGGTTGGTGTCGTCAAAGCGCATGTGGCACACGCCACCGTAGTCGCGCGCCAGGCCGAAGTTCAGGCAGATGCTCTTGGCGTGGCCCACGTGCAGGTAGCCGTTGGGCTCGGGCGGGAAGCGGGTGCGGATGCGGGCTGGGTCGGCCTGGCCTTCGTTCTGGATGCTGCCTTCGCCCGGACGGCCGGCCCAGCGGCGGCCGCTGTAGGTGCCGGTGGCCAGGTCGTGTTCGATGATCTGGCGCAGGAAGTTGCTGGCCTTGGGGGTTTCTTTGTCTTTGTCAGGGGTGCTGGCGGTGCTCATCCAAAGATTTTAGACCCCTGGCCCGGCGCCACGCGGCCTGCGCGGCGGCCATGACGGCGGGCGGGGTTTGCGCTGTGTCATGCCCCTGACATGCGGGATTCACTAAACTGGGCCGGTGGTTTTTCTCAAGGAGGACGAGATGCTGAAGAACAAGGTGGGGCTGGTCACGGGCGGATCGTCGGGCATCGGCCGCGCCATTGCGCAGGTGTGGGCGCGCGAGGGTGCCAAGGTGGTGGTGTCGGACCTCAACGCCGCCGGAGGCGAGGAGACGGTGGCGCTGGTGCGCCGCGCCGGCGGCGACGCCATCTTCGTGCGGGCCGATGCGGGTGATGCCGAAGACAACGAGGCCCTGGTGGCCACCACGCTGGCGCACTACGGCCGGCTGGACCTGGCCTGCAACAACGCCGGCATCGGCGGCCCGCAGGCGCCGCTGGCCGACTACCCGCTGGACGGCTGGGCGCAGGTGATCAACGTCAACCTGTCGGGCGTGTTCTACGGCATGAAGTACCAGATTGCCGCCATGCTCAAGACGGGCGGCGGCAGCATCGTGAACGTGGCGTCCATCCTGGGCGCGGTGGGTTTCTCCGGCTCGCCGGCCTACACCGCAGCCAAGCACGGCGTGGTGGGGCTGACGCAAACCGCTGCGCTGGACTACGGCAAGCAGGGCATCCGGGTGAATGCGGTGGGGCCGGGCTTCATCCACACGCCGATGATCGGCGCGCTGGAACAGAACGAGGCGTTGAACGCCATGCTGGTGGCGGCCCACCCCATAGGCCGCCTGGGCCGCCCGGAAGAGGTGGCCGAGCTGGTGGCCTGGCTTTGTTCCGACCGGGCTTCGTTCGTCACCGGCAGCTACTACCCGGTGGACGGCGGTTACCTGGCGCGCTGAGGCCGGCACGTCCCCAGCCCAGGGCCACCCGCGCGGTGGCCCTTTGTCATGGCTGGCCGGCGTGGCTTGTTACGTTTGGCAAAGCTCTTCACACACGCGACGTCACCGCCCGGCATGGGGCGCGCGTTGCATGGCAGGGGCCGGGTGGTCCGGCCCGTGGAAGGAACACAGCCATGACAAACAAACGTTGGATCAAGCCCCTGGCCGCCTTGCTGGGGGCCGCGGCCCTGCTGGGTGCCGGCGCCGCGCAGGCCCACGGCGACAACCTCTACTGGTCGGTGGGCGTGAGCTCGCCCGGCGTGCACGTGGGCGTGGCCAGCGCGCCGCCGGTGGTGGTGCGTCCGCCGGTCTATTACGCGCCGCCGCCGGTGGTCTATGTGCCGGCACGGCCGGTGGCCTACTACCCGCCGCCGGGCTGGGGCCACCGCCATCACCACCATCGCCCGCACCCGGGCTGGTACGGCGGGCCGGGCGGTTATGGAGAGGGTTACCGCGGCCATGGCGGGCCGGAGGGCTGGCGCCGCTAAGGGCGGTCCTCCAAAGAAAGAAGGCCCGCAGACCACCGAGGACCTGCGGGCCAAAGTCCAGCCCCTGACAGCTGGTTTGGAGGAGCCATACCACTTCAACTCACACTTCAACGCAACCGGGAGGAAGTTCGCCAAAACCGTCGCCCAGTACCTTGATTAACGGCGGGCGGCCGGCCGTTCTTGAGCCGGCGCATCGCGGGATTAACCGGGTCTTTACCTGCCAGATACCCGACAGCGTGCCGGGGAAGGGGTGCCCTTCCTACAATGGCCGCATGAAGAAGACCTATCTCGTGGCGGGCGCCGTGGCGGCGGCCCTGGTGGTGGCAGCGGGCGGCTGGTGGTGGCTGCAGCGCGGCGGCAGCGACGCCGTGCAGTACCGCACCGGCAAGATCGAGCGCGGGGCGCTGCAGGCGGCCGTGTCGGCCAGCGGGGCGGTGAGCCCGGTGACGCAGGTGACGGTGGGCACCCAGGTGTCGGGCCAGGTCAAGGAGATCCTGGTGGACTTCAATTCCGAGGTGAAGGCCGGCCAGCTGATTGCCGTCATCGACCCGGAAACCTTTGAATACCGCGTGCGCTCGGCCCAGGCCGACGTGGACGCCGCCCGTGCCGTGGTGCTGACGGCGCAGGCCAATGTGACGGCGGCGCGGGCACAGGTGTCGCGTGCGCAGACCGACCTGGCCGAGGCGCGCCGCACGCACGAGCGCAACCTGATGCTGGTGAGCAAGGAGTTCATTGCCCGCAGCACGGCCGACCAGTCCAACGCGCTGGTCAACACCAGCCTGGAGGCGGTGAAGGCGGCCGAGGCGCAGCTGGGCGTGAGCGAGGCCCAGGTGAAGAGTGCGCAGGCCAATGTGGCGCAGCGCGAGGCCACGCTGGCGCAGGCGCGGGTGGACCTGGCGCGCACGCGCATCACCTCGCCGGTCAACGGCATCGTGATCAAGCGCGCCATCGAGAAAGGCCAGACGGTGGCCGCCAGCCTGCAGGCGCCGGAGCTGTTCATCATTGCGCAGAACCTGCGCGAGATGCAGGTGGAGGCCAGCATCGACGAGGCCGACGTCGGCCGCATCCGCACCGGGCAGAAGGCCAGCTTCACGGTGGACGCTTTCCCGGGCCGCACGTTTGAAGGCCAGATCAGCCAGGTGCGCAAGGCCGCGCTCAATGTCTCCAACGTGGTGACCTATGTGGCGGTGGTGACCTTTGCCAACGTGGACGGCCGCCTGCTGCCGGGCATGACGGCCAATGTGCGCGTGATCACCGATGTGCGCGACAACGTGCTCAAGGTGCCCAACTCGGCGCTGCGCGTGCGCATTGCCGGTGTGGAGCCGGCGCCGCAGGCCGCCCCGGCGGCCCCTGCAGCGTCGTCTGCTACAAATTCAGAAGCGCCCGGCGCCCCAGCCGCGGGCGCTGCAGGCCCAAATGCCGCGCAAAGCCCGTCGCCGGCCAGCGGCCCGGCAGCCGAGTTCCGCAACCGGCTGGTGAAGGAGCTGCAGCTGGATGCGGCGCAGACCGAGAAGGTGGACGCCATCTATGCCGACGCCCGGCCCAAGTTCATGCAGCTGCGTGACCTGCCGGAAGCCGACCGCACCAAGGCGCGCGAGCGCATCACCGCCGACATCCGCGCCCGCATTGCCGAGCTGCTGACACCCGAGCAGCAGACCCGCTACGCCGCCATGGTGGCCGAAGCGGCCGGTCGCACCGTGACGCGCGGTCGCGTGCACGTGCTGGGGGCGGACGGCAAGCCGAAGGCGCTCAACGTGCGCTTGGGCATCAGCGACGGCACCAGCACCGAACTGCTGCTGGCCCCGAATTCGCCCGAAGCGGCTGAACTGAAGGAAGGTGCGAGCGTCATCACCGGCGTGGTGGGTGGCAGCGCCGCTAAACCTGCATCGGCAGCTGGCCCGCGCATGATGTTCTGAGCCATGGCCCTGATCGAAGCGCGCAACCTCAGCAAGACCTATGTGATGGGCAACACCACCGTGCACGCGCTGCGCGGGGTGACGCTGGACATCGAGGAGGGCGACTTCGTGGCCATCATGGGCGCGTCGGGCTCGGGCAAGTCCACCCTGATGAACATCCTGGGTTGCCTGGACCAGCCCAGCGGCGGCGAGTACCGCTTGGCCGGCGAGGAGGTGGATGCCATGGCGGGCGACCAGCTGGCCTCGATCCGCAACCGGCGCATCGGCTTCGTGTTCCAGCAGTTCAACCTGCTGCCGCGCACCAGCGCGCTGGAGAACGTGGAGCTGCCCATGGTCTATGCCGGTATCAAGGCGGCCGACCGGCGCGCACGCTCGCAGGCGGCGCTGCAGCGCGTGGGCCTGGGTGAACGCGGCGAGCACACGCCGAGCGAACTCTCGGGCGGGCAACAGCAGCGTGTGGCGATTGCGCGCGCGCTGGTGAACAACCCGCAGCTCATCCTGGCCGACGAGCCCACCGGCGCGCTGGACAGCAAGACCAGCGAAGACATCATGCGCCTGCTGGATGAACTGAACCAGCAGGGCATGACGGTGGTGATCGTGACGCACGAGGCCGACATTGCGGCCTGGGCGCGGCGCAAGCTGGTGTTCCGTGACGGGCAGATCGTGGAGGACGTGCGCCAGCCCGGGCACAGCCGGGCACCGGCGCCGCGTCAGCCCACCATTGACGGCCACCCGGTGCTGGTGGCGGAGGCCCAGGCATGAACGCGCTCGCCGCCCTGCGTACGGCCTGGCGCGCGTTGGCCGCCAACACGCTGCGCAGCATCCTGACCATGCTGGGCATCATCATCGGCGTGGCCGCGGTGATCACCATGATTGCGGTGGGCAGCGGCGCCACCGCGCGCGTGCAGGAGCAGATGAAGGGCCTGGGCTCGAACGTGATGATGGTGCTGCCGGGCAGCCTGAGTGCCGCCGGTGTGCGGCAGGCGGCGCAGACGCGCTCGCGCTTCACGGAAGAAGACGCCGAGGCGATTGCGGTGGAGATTCCCGAGGTGCAGGCAGTGGCGCCGGGTTCGCGCACCTCGGCACAGGCGGTGGCGCAGAACGCCAACTGGAACACCAACATCTTCGGCACCACCAACGATTACCTGGAGGTGCGCGACTGGTCGCTGGAGAGCGGGCGCCTGTTTGAGGCGGCGGAGCAGTCGGGCTCGGCCAAGGTGGTGTGGCTGGGGCAGACGGTGGCGCGCGAGCTGTTTGGCGACGAGGACCCGATCGACCAGGTGATCCGCGTGCGCGGCGTGCCGTTCACCGTGGTAGGCGTGCTGGCGCGCAAGGGCCAGAACTCCATGGGGCAGGACCAGGACGACACGGTGATCATGCCCATGTCCACCTTCCGCAACCGCATCTGGAATGCGGGCGGCAACGTCAAGCGCATCTGGAGCATCAGCATCAAGGTGCGCGAGGGGCAGGACATGAAGGCGGTGGAGGAGAGCGTGCGCGACCTGCTGCGCCAGCGCCTGAAGGTGCCACCCGGCGGCGACGACACCTTCAGCGTGCGCAACCTGTCGGAGATTTTGCAGGCGCAGGAAGAGGCCAGTCGCGTGATGACGCTGCTGCTGGCGGCGGTGGCGGGCATCAGCCTGATCATCGGCGGCATCGGCATCATGAACATCATGCTGGTGAGCGTGACCGAGCGCACACGCGAGATTGGCCTGCGCATGGCGGTGGGCGCTAGGGCTAAGGACATCCTGGCGCAGTTCCTCATTGAAGCGGTGACGTTGTCGCTCATCGGCGGCGCCATCGGTGTGCTGTTGGGTGCGGTGTCCACCTGGGCGGTGGGCAGCTTCGCTGGCTGGCAGGTCAGCATGTCGGTGGGCGCCATCGTGCTGGCGGTGGGCTTCTCGGCCCTGGTGGGGGTGTTCTTCGGCTTCTACCCGGCACGGCGCGCCGCGCGCCTGCTGCCGATCCAGGCGCTGCGCTACGAGTAGGGGCCGGCCGGCTCCGGCACCCTCAACGCATCTCGAACAGTTCCTGCTGGAAGCGCTCGGCCGGCAGGCCGTGCGCCATCAAATCCTGCCGCAGCGCATCGCCAAAGGCGGCCGGGCCGCAGAACCAGACATCGGCGTCCTGCCAGTCGGGCAGCAGGGTGCGCAGGCGTTCACCGCTGAGGCGTCCGTCACGCGCCGACACCAGGATGTGCATGCGTACGCCGGCGGCCTGAGCGTCGGCACGCAGCAGGTCCAGCGCGCGCTCGTCCACATCGCCGGTGGGGTGGATGAGGTCGATGCGGCGACCGTCCGGCTGCGCGGCCAGTGCCTTCATGCGGGCCACGAAGGGCGTGACGCCGATGCCGGCACCGATCCAGATCTGGCGCTGCGACGCGCCGTCGAAATGGAAGCGGCCGTAGGGGCCCTCCACGGTGACGGCGTCCCCCGGCTGCAGCGTGTGTTCCAGCGTGCGGGTGTAGTCGCCCAGGGCCTTGATGAGGAACTGCACCCGGCCATCGCCCGTCCACGCCGAGGTGAGGGTGAAGGGGTGCGCCCCTTCGCGTTCGTCGAAGGTGACGAAGGCAAACTGGCCCGGTTGGTGGCCGGCCCAGGCGCCGCGCAGCTGGATGGTGACAGCGTTGACCTTGACGCCTGGCAGATAGCCCAGTTCGGCAATTTCGCCCACGACGCGGCGGCGGATGCCGATGCGGCGGAACAGGCTGATGACGGCTGCTACGGTGCCCAGCGCCATCAGCACGGCCAGTGCCGCGCCCAGCGGGTGAGACCAGTTGGCGAAGTTGAGCAGCGGCACCGAATGGACCACCAGCGCCAGGTAGACCACCGCCAGCCACTTGTGGGTCTTGATGAAGTAGCGGTAGGGGAAGCGCCGGATCAGCGCGATGGCGATCAGGATCACCGCGGCATAGAAGGCCTTCTCACCGATCTCTTCGGCCAGGCTGCGCTGGCTCTGGAAGAAGCGGAACAGGTCCACGGTCTCGATGGGGCGCGGCCCGCGCGCCGGCCGCTCCAGCAGGCCCGCCTGCACCAGCCACTTGGGCGCCTGCGCGCACAGCCAGTGCAGCACGGCGAGTACCAGGCCCGAGATGCCGAGCCACTTGTGCAGGCGGTACATCTTGTCCAGGCCGTGCAGCCGGTGCTCCAGCCAGGCCGGGCGTGCAGCCAGCAGCACGGCCACGCTCATCACGCCCATGCCCAGAACGCCGGTGTACTGCACCAGCAGGTTGCGCCAGGGGAAAACGCCGTGAGCGCCGGCGAGCGCCGTGGCTTCGGCCCAGATCCACAGGAGAGTCAGCCCGAGCAGGAGGCCGAGCAGGCTGCGTTGGATGTTCTTCATGGCGGTGTCCTTGCGGTGATGTCCCAAGGCCGTGCGGCACGAGGGGACCGCTTGATCATAGGACGCGCGGGCCAACGGCCTGTGAACGGGAGGTAAACCATGCGGCGGCGGCGCAGCGAGCGACGATAATCCAGCGTCTTTCAAGGAGTGTTCGTGGATATTGCGTTGCTGATCAAGGCCGCCATCATGGGCGTGGTCGAGGGCCTGACCGAGTTCCTGCCGATCTCAAGCACCGGGCACCTGATCCTGGCTGGCGCCTTGCTGGGTTTCGACGACGACAAGGCCAAGGTATTCGACATCGCCATCCAGACCGGCGCCATCCTGGCAGTGATCCTGGTCTACTGGCAGAAGATCCGCAACACGCTGGTGGCGCTGCCCAGCAGCCGCCAGGCGCAGCAGTTTGCGCTCAACGTGCTGATTGCCTTCATTCCCGCGGTGGTGCTGGGCCTGCTGGCCGGCAAGGCGATCAAGGCGCACCTGTTCACGCCGGTGGTGGTGGCCAGCACCTTCATCATCGGTGGCTTCATCATCCTGTGGGCCGAGAAGCGCCAGACCAACGCGGCCACGGCACCGCGCATCCTCGATGTGGACCAGATGGGCTGGCGTGACGCGGTGAAGGTGGGGCTGGTGCAATGCCTGGCCATGATCCCCGGCACCAGCCGCAGCGGCGCCACCATCATCGGCGGCATGCTGCTGGGCCTGTCGCGCAAGGCGGCCACCGATTTTTCCTTCTACCTCGCCATTCCGACACTGATCGGCGCCGGTGCCTACAGCCTGTACAAGGAGCGCGCGCTGCTGTCCATGGCGGACCTGCCGATGTTCGGCGTCGGGCTGGTGTTTTCCTTCCTCAGTGCCTGGCTGTGTGTGCGCTGGCTGCTGCGTTTCATTGCCACGCACAGCTTCAACGGCTTTGCCTGGTACCGCATCGTGTTCGGCATCGTGGTGCTGGCCACGTCGTGGAGCGGGCTGGTGCAGTGGACGGCGTGAGGCGCTTCGCAGCCCACATCAACAAGGCCGCATCAGCGGCCTTTTTTGCGTCTGCCCCGGGCGGTGGATGTCCGGTCAGCTGAAGATTTGCTTCACCAGCGACGTGCTGGATTTGTAGAGGTACAGGGCAAACAGGAACAGGTCGATCACCAGCAGGACATGGGATGTCATCTCGATGGCCTGGTAGGTGAAGTTGCTCACGCCGCCGATGCGCACGATGGCGTCGCCCGCCAGATCGAGGGCGATGGCGACGGACGCGAGGCACACGAAGAGCGACGTGCCGAGCAGCATGTGTTGCAGTTGTTCCTTGACCAGCTGGTTGTGGTTTGCCATGACGAAACGATAGGAAAGTGGTAAGACGCGGCGGGTTCAGTGCCCGTTGTTCTGCTTGAGTTCGCGCACGCGCTGCAGGTTGAGCAGCGAGGCCTCGATGGCCGCGGCGGTGGCGAGGGGCTGTTCCATGGGGAAGAGGTGCGAGCCGTCGAGCATCATGATACGGCCCTTGGTGACCTGCTCGGTCATGGCCATGCCGACCTGCTTCATCTCGACCGAATGGCGCCCGCCGATGAAGGCCACCGGGCACTTGAGCGGGTGGCGCTTGAGCAGGCGGTCCAGGTTGTCGGGCAGGGTGTTGTAGATCGCGGTCTCCACCTCGCGGTCGAAGCTCAGGACGCGTTTGTCGCCGTCGTCGTGGGTACCGTGTTCGACGTAGTCACGCAGCACCTGCGCGTCCCAGTGGGCGAAGGCTTTCTTGTGGCGAAAGTGTTCGATGGCGGTCTCCACGTCCGGCCAGCTGTTGCGGCGCTGCCGGCTCACCGCCCCGGGCGAGATGGCGCCGATGATCTGCGTCGTCTTGGCCACGCCCACGCCCTTGGCGCGCCAGCCGCCCAGGATGGGCGAATCGATCAGCAGCACGCCGCAAGCCAGCTCGGGGTGGCGCGCGGCGGCCATCAGGCTCAGGAAGCCGCCGAGCGAGTGGCCGATCAGGAAGGCCGGCTCGCCGGTCTTGTGCTGGTGTTCGGCTGCGAAGTCGGCCAGCTGCTGCGCCAGATGCGGCCAGTTGCTGGTCACCGGGTAGCGCGGGTCGTGGCCGTACTTCTCCACCGCCTTGACCTTGAAGCCGCGCCGGCGCAGTTCACCGAACAGCACGCGGTAGGTGCTGGCCGGAAAGCTGTTGCCGTGCGAGAAGATGATGGTGGGTAGCGGGGTGTTCATGACTTGTTTCCCAGCTTCTTCAGGGCGTAGAGCGCATCCAGCGCTTCACGCGGGCTCAGGGCGTCCGGGTCGATCTCGGCCAGCCGTGCTTCCACCGCGCTGGGCGCGCTCACGGCCGCGGCAGGTGGCGGTGCGAACAGGTCCACCTGAGCCTGCGCCTCGGAGGCGTTGGCTTCCAGGTGCTCCAGCACGTGGCGCGCATGGTTCACCACCGCGGCTGGCATGCCGGCCAGGCGCGCCACCTGGATGCCGTAGCTGCGGCTCGCCGGCCCGCTCTGGATCTCGTGCAGGAAGACGATGTCGTGGCCGGACTCGGTGGCGCTCACGTGCACGTTCACCGCCGCGTGGTGCTTGGCCGGGAACTCGGTCAGCTCGAAGTAGTGCGTGGCGAACAGGGTGAAGGCCTGCGTCTTGTCGTGCAATTGCGTGGCAATGGCGCCGGCCAGCGCCAGGCCGTCGAAGGTGGAGGTGCCGCGGCCGATCTCGTCCATCAGCACCAGCGAGTTGGGTGTGGCGCCGTGCAGGATCTGCGCGGCTTCCGTCATCTCCAGCATGAAGGTGGACTGGGCGTTGGCCAGGTCGTCGGCGGCGCCGATGCGGGTGTAGATGGCATCGATCGGGCCGAGGCGGCAGCGCGCGGCCGGCACGTAGGAGCCGATGGACGCCAGCAGCACGATGAGGGCCACCTGGCGCATGTAGGTGGATTTACCGCCCATGTTGGGGCCGGTGATGATCTGCATGCGCTGCTTCACGCCCAGCCGCGTGTCGTTGGCGATGAAGGCGCCGGAACTCGTCTCCGCCAGCCGAGCCTGCACCACCGGATGGCGGCCGGCCTCGATCTCGATGCAGGGTTCCAGCGCGAACTGCGGGGCGTTCCACTCCAGTGTGAGCGAGCGCTCGGTCA
>JAYRLJ010000258.1:0-4661 GCA_041905305.1 Hylemonella sp.
TGCGCCGCTGTGGCCCTGGTCGAGGCCGGGCACGAATTGCGCGTACACCAGTTGTGGATCGCGGTGGATGTCGGCCTGGTGGTCAACCCGGACGGCGTGCGCAACCAGATCGAGGGCGGCGCCATCCAGACCGTAAGCTGGATGCTGAAGGAGGCGGTGCAGTTCGACCGCACGCGCATCACCAGCGCCAGCTGGGAGCAGTACCCCATCCTGCGCTTCTCGGAAGTGCCCCGGATCGAGATCCAGCTGCTGGACCGACCGCACGAAAAATCCCTCGGCGCTGGCGAAGCCACCCAGGGGCCGGTGGCGGCCGCCATCGGCAACGCCCTCGCCGCGGCGCTGGGCGTGCGCGTGCGCCAGATGCCCTTCACCACCGAGGCCCTGACCCGCGCGGTCCTGGCCGAACCCTGAGACAGGAGACCCCATGCAATTGCGCGTGAACATCTTCAACACCTCCAGCAACCTGCCGCTGCTGGCCGCGCAGGAGGCGGGCCTGTTCGCGCAGCGCGGCCTCACGCTGGAGATCCAGGCCACCCCGAACTCCGACGCCCAGCGCGCCGGCCTGGCCGCCGGCAGCTTCGAGATTGCCCATGCCGCCGTCGACAACGCCGTGGCCATGGTGGAGTCGGGGCAGGATGTGGTCATCGTGGCCGGGGGCGACGCCGGCATGAACGAGTTCATGGTGCGTGCAGAGATCGGATCCTTTGCCGATCTGCGTGGCAAGGTGCTGGCGGTCGATGCGCCCAACACCGCCTATGCCCTGGTGGCCAAGAAGATCCTCAAGAACCACGGCCTGATCGAGCCGCGCGACTACACCGTGCGTCTGGCCGGGGGTACCGGGCCGCGCGCCGCCGCCATGGTGGCCGATCCGCAGCTGGCCGCCGGCATGATCAACCCGCCGTTTTCCTTCACGGTGCAGTCGCAGGGGCTCAAGAGCCTGGGCAACCAGTTCGAGCTGCTCGGCCCTTACCAGGCCACGGGCGCCTTCGTGCGGCGCGCGTGGGCGCGCGAACACGCCGAGGTGCTGGAGCACTACCTTGCCGCCTACATCGAGGGCCAGCGCCTGGTGATGGACCCGGCCCACCGCGATGCCATGCTGGCCCTGCTGGCCGAGCGCTTCAAGCTGGCGGCCCCGGTGGCCGAGGCCAGCTACCGTGCCCTGTTGACACCCGGCGCCGGGCTGGCGCCCGATGCACGCTTCAGCCTGGAGGGCTTTCGCACCGTGCTGGCGATCCGCGCTGAACTCGAAGGCATGTGGGGTGGCGTGGTGCCTGAGCTGCAGAAGTACGTTGATCTCTCGTACTACGAGCGCGCGCTGGCGCAGTGCCGACCAGTGTCTGACCTCCAGGGAGCCCGCGCATGAAGATCCATGTCATCGGCATCGGCAAGATGGGCTTGCCCATGGCGCGCCACCTGGCTGCCGCCGGCCACAGTGTCTCGGTGAGCGACCCCAGCGCGGAACGTTGCCGCCTGGCTGGCGCCCAGGGGCTGGCCGTGAGCACCAGCCCGGCTGCCGCCCTGGCCGCGGCCGAAGTGGTGCTGTCGTCGCTGCCCCATGACGCGGCCCTGCTGGCCGTGGCAGCGCAGGTGGCGGCCCATGCCCAGGTAGGTGCCATCTATGTAGACACCAGCACCGTGTCGTTGCAGGCCTCGGCCGAGGCGGCACAGGCGTTGGCGGCCAAGGGCGTGCTTTACCTGCGCTGCACCGTCTCCGGCAACAACAAGATGGCCGAGGCCGCACAACTCACCGTCATGGCCTCCGGCCCGCGCGCGGCCTACACCAACGTGCAGCCGTTGCTGCGCGCCTTCGGCCCCAGCCAGTTCTACCTGGGCGAAGGCGAACAGGCGCGCCTGATGAAGCTGGTGGTCAACCTCATGATCGCGCAGACCAGCGCCATGCTGGCCGAGGCGCTGACGCTCGGTCGCAAGGGCGGGCTGGACTGGCGCGACATGTGGCAGGTGCTCACCGCCAGCGCGGTGGCCTCGCCCATCGTCAAGGCCAAGGCCGTGCAATTGGCCGAGCGCGATTTCACGCCCACCTTCACCGTGGAGCAGATGATCAAGGACCTCGACCTCATCCTCAGCGCCGGCGAGGCTAACCACGTGCCGCTGACGCAGACCGCGCTGACGCACCAGCTCATGTGCGCCGCCGTGGCGCAGGGCAATGCGCTGGAAGACTACGCCGCCATCATCAAAGTCGTCGAACGTGGTGCCGGCTTGCCTGATACGCTGTGAACCGCCTGTTTTGGAGTCTGTCGTGAAACCGTTTGTCTACACCGCCCAGCCCGCCCGCGTTGTCTTTGGTGCCGGTTCGCTCTCGCAACTGGCGAAGGAAATCGACGCGCTGGGCGCCAAGAAAGCCTTGGTGCTCTCCACCCCTGAGCAGCGCGCCGCGGCCGAGCGTGTGGCCGATCTGCTGGGCCCGCGCGCCGCCGGCGTGTTCGACCGCGCCGTCATGCACGTGCCCATCGAGACCGCGCGCGAGGCGCGCGAGCTGGCACGTAAGCTGGGTGCGGATTGCGCCGTGGCCATTGGCGGCGGCTCCACCACCGGCCTGGGCAAGGCCATCGCGCTGGACTCCAGCCTGCCCATCCTCGCCATCCCCACCACCTACGCCGGCTCCGAGATGACGCCGATCTACGGCATCACCGAAGCCGGCCTGAAGAAAACCGGGCGCGACCTGCGCGTGCTGCCGCGCACCGTGATCTACGACCCCGAACTCACCCTGAGCCTGCCGGTGGGCTTGAGCGTCACCAGCGGCATCAATGCCATTGCCCACGCGGCTGAAGGCCTGTACTCGGTGGACAGCAACCCCATCATGGATCTGATGGCCGAAGAAGGTATACGCGCCATCGGACGGGCGCTACCTGCTATCAAAAAAGAAGCAACTAACAAGGAGGCCAGGTCTGACGCGCTGTACGGCGCCTGGCTCTGCGGCATCGTGCTCGGCCACATCGGCATGGCGCTGCACCACAAGCTGTGCCACACCCTGGGCGGCAGCTTCAACCTGCCGCATGCCGAAACGCACACCATCGTGCTGCCGCACGCGCTGGCCTACAACGCCGCGGCGGCGCCGCAGGCTATGGCGCGCATCGCGCGCGCGCTCGGCGGCGCCAGTGCCGCGCAAGCGGTGTACGACCTGGCGAAAGACAACGGCGCGCCGGTGGCGCTGAAGGATATTGGGATGAAAGAGGTCGACTTGGACAAGGCCTGCGACATTGCCTTGCAGAACCAATACCCGAATCCGCGGCCGCTGGAGCGGGTGGCGATCCGTCAACTGTTTCAGGACGCGTTTGAGGGGACGAGGCCGCGCGGGTGATAGCTGCTATCGACCCATAAGCGACGTTCGACTTGCAGTTCAGGCGCCTCAAAAGCTGTCGTTCGCAACTCCTTGCCCAGCCCTTGCGCGTCAGTCCAACGACCGTACCGCAGATGCCAAACGCCTGATGCCCAAGTCAATGTCGTCGGCTTGAAGCAGCGCGTATCCGAGCACTAGGCCGGCCGGTCCGCTCTGAGCGCGACGCTTGTCGCCCCAGAGGTAAAGCGGGCTGAGCGGATGTACCAGCACCCCCGAACGCTCGGCAGCCTTCTGAATCTCCGGTTCGCGGTGTGAAGGAGTCCCGTTCAGCCACAGCACCACATGGAGCCCGCTCCCAGCACCCGCCACGCTGGCGTTGTCGCCAAAGTGGCGCTGAATCGCTTCGAGCAGGGCTTGGCGCCGACCCTCTTGCAAGCGACGCATGCGCCGTACATGGCGCTCGTAGCTTCCGTCTTCGATGAGTCTGGCCAGTACGCGCTGCGGCTCGATAGGCGCGTGTCGGTCGACCAATTGCCTGGCGTCGGCAAAGACCTTTGCAAGGCGGGTGGGCAGCACCGCATATCCCACCCGCAGTTGTGGGGAAAGCGTCTTCGAGAAGGTCCCAACATAGATGACCCGCCCATCTGGGTCCAGCGAATGCAATGTCGCCTCCGGCCGGACCGCATATCGGTACTCGCCGTCATAGTCGTCCTCGAGGATGTAGGCATCTGCAGCGGTTGCCCAGTCGAGCAGCTCGTGTCGTCGGGCAATTGTGAGAAACGCGCCTAAAGGAAACTGATGCGTTGGCGTCACGTAGGCCAGGCGCGCTCCGCGGCGTGGAAGCTGCGCCGTGCGCAGCCCATGGGCGTCGACGTCGACACCGATCAGTTCCGCGCCCACGGCCCGCAGAAGGTCGTATGCCATGCGATAGCCCGGGCTTTCCACCACCACACGGTCGCCCGCGTCGATCAGTAGCCGGGCACACAGATCGATGGCTTGTTGGGACCCGCTGGTGATGACCAACTGCTCGAGATCGCAGGCGATGCCCCGTGCACGCGCAATATAGGCTTGCAGCGCCCTGCGCAGGTCCAGGTCACCGCGTGGGTCCGCGTACGCCATACGCGCTGGTAGCTGACGGGCCACCTCCCGGGCCGCCTTGGCCCACCTTAGGGCGGGGAAATCACGGCCTGCCAACGGACCGTAGGCGAAGTCAATCAGACGCACAGGAGGCTGAACGCGCTCTTCGATTCCCAGCGCTGCGACTCGATCTCCGAACGCGGACAGCCGCGGTCGAGCGGCCAAAGCGCGCGACGGCTGTGCCTTACGGCCCAGTGCCTCTGAGGCCGAACGTGACTGGACGCCT
>JAYRLJ010000005.1:0-34890 GCA_041905305.1 Hylemonella sp.
GAGCTTGATCATCTCGTTGATCAGCAATTCCATTGCATAGGAGCCGTAACGCCCCGAGCCGTCGGCGCCATCCCCGTCCGGCAACATGAAGTGGTTCATGCCACCCACGCGCAGCTTGTTGTCCCAGATGCAAGCGGCAATGCAAGAGCCCAGCACTGTCATGATGACAAGGTCATCGCCGGACACAAAGTACTCCCCAGGCAGCACCTTGACGGCGTCGTACTGGAAATGATGATCGGCGTAGAAGAACGAGGCTTCGCCCGGTTTGCGCGGTTGTGCCTTGAGCTGATCCACGCGCGACACACGTCCGCCCGCCAGAATCTTGGGGGCCGCAGTGACAGCGCCCGACGAACTAACGGCGCTCATACACAGTCTTCCCGCGCAGGACAAACAGATCGCGCGACTCGTTGAAGTTTTCCGAATGGCCGACGAACAGCAAGCCACCCGGCTTCATCACGCGATGGATGCGCTCCAGAACGCTGCGCTGCGTCGCTGCATCAAAATAGATCATGACGTTGCGGCAGAACACGATGTCAAAGGGCTCGCGAAACGGCCAGTCGTCTCGGATCAGGTTCACGCTGAGGAACTCGATCATGCGCTGCAGCTCCGGCTTGACGCGCACCATGCCTTCGTTGGCGCCCTTGCCGCGCAGAAAGAAACGCTGCAACCGGGCCGAGTCGATGCCCTTGAGACTGTCCAGGCGATACACACCGCGCGCCGCCGTGGCCAGCACCTTGGAGTCGATATCGCTGGCCCACAACTTGAAATTGGCATTGCCACCCAGCGCATCCAGCGCGGTCATCACGATGGAGTAAGGCTCCTCCCCCGTCGAGGCCGCATTGCACCAGACCTTCCACCCCGCACTGGCGGATTTGGTCCTCAGATGATCGGCGAGGATATCGAAGTGATGCTGTTCCCGGAAGAAGGAGGTCAGGTTGGTCGTCAAGGCGTTGACGAACTCCTGCCATTCCGGCCCGTCGTGCGACTCCAACCAGCCCAGGTAGTCCCTGAAGCTCTGATAACCGGTCTCGCGCAGACGGCGCGAGAGACGGCTGTACACCATGGCGTGCTTGCCATCGTGCAGGCTGATGCCGGCGCGCTGGTAAATCAGCGACTGCACACGGGCAAAGTCGGCTTGCGTCCAGGTGAACTCGCGCCCCTGGGCATCGGCATTGCCGGAATCGGCACCAGCGGCCGCTTGTGCGCGTGCTGACCCGGCAGGGCGGGTCGTCTTGAAGTCAGTCTGCATAGGCGGGGAGGCTCATAGTCCGCAATCATTCCTCCCCGGAAACCAGGCCCATATCGAGACCAGACATTAGTTTTTCTATATCCAACAAAATCAGCATGCGTTCGCCCACCGAACCGAGGCCCATCACGGCCGAGCTGTCAATCACACTGTCAATCTCTGGCGCCGCCTTGACGTTTTCTGCCGGCAGCTCCATCACGTCGCTGACCGAGTCGACCACGATGCCGACAATGCGGCTGCGCAGGTTCAGGATGATGACGACGGTGAAGTCGTTGTACTCGGCCTTGGCGCAGTTGAACTTCAGACGCATGTCCACGATCGGGACGATCGTGCCACGCAGGTTGACCACGCCCTTGATGAACTCTGGCGCATTGGCAATGCGCGTCGGTTTCTCGTAGCCCCGGATCTCCTGGACTTTCAGAATGTCGATGCCGTACTCTTCCTGATCCAGACGAAAGGTCAGGTACTCGCGCGCGCCAACCGAAGCCACTCCGTCTGTCTTTTCCATCACGTCCATTCACGTTCTCCTTCGCAAGACTCAATGCTCAATGGCGCGAGCGCCGCACCAGAGCGCTGGTGTCCAGAATCAGGGCCACTTTGCCATCGCCCAGAATGGTGGCGCCCGAGACATTGTGGACCTTGCGGTAATTGGTCTCGAGGTTTTTTACCACCACCTGCTGCTGACCCAACAGTTCGTCGACCAGCAAGGCCACGCGGCTGCCTTCGGCTTCCACCACGACCATGATGTCGCTCGACCTGTCGTGATCGAAACGGGGCACCTGGAACACCTTCTCCAGCTCGATGACGGGCATGTATTCGTCACGCACCTTCACCAGCTGCGAGCCCTGCCCCACCGTGCTGACGGCATCCGGCTTGACCTGGAACGACTCAACGACCGAGGACAGCGGCAGGATATAGACCTCGTCGCCAACGCCGACCGACATGCCGTCCATGATGGCCAGCGTCAAGGGCAGGCGCACCGACACCCGCATGCCGACACCTTCCGCCGACTCGATTTCCACTGTACCGTTGAGCGCTGCAATGTTCTTCTTCACCACATCCATGCCGACGCCACGGCCCGAAATGTCGGTGACCGTCTCGGCGGTGGAGAAGCCCGGCGCAAAAATCAGCTGCCAGACCTCGCTGTCCGGCATCTGATCGGAGACATCCAGGCCACGTTCGCGGGCCTTCTGCAGAATCTTCTCGCGCGACAGGCCACGGCCATCGTCGCGCACCTCGATCACGATGGATCCGCCCTGGTGCGCGGCCGACAAGGTGATGGTGCCGGTCTCCGGCTTGCCTTTGGCCAGGCGATCCTGCGGCAGTTCGATACCGTGGTCGCAGCTGTTGCGCACCAGGTGGGTCAGCGGATCCGTGATCTTCTCCACCAGGCCCTTGTCCAGCTCGGTGGCCTCGCCCTGCGTCACGAAGTCGACCTTCTTGCCCAGCTTGCTGGCCAGGTCGCGCAGCATGCGCGGGAAGCGACTGAACACGATCGACATCGGAATCATGCGGATGGACATGACCGATTCCTGCAGATCACGCGTATTGCGGTCCAGGTCGGCCAGTCCGGTCAGCAACTGCTGGTACACCGTGGGATCCAGCGTACGGCTGTTTTGCGCCAGCATCGCCTGCGTGATGACCAGCTCACCGACCAGGTTGATCAGCTGGTCCACCTTGTTGATGGCAACACGGATCGTGGCCGCCTCAGGCTGGGCCAGCTGCGCCGCCGGCGCCTTGGCACCGGGTTTGGCTGCGCCACTCACCGGCTTGGCAGCAGCGGGAGCACCGGGCGCCCCCTCGAAGAACCCGAAACCGGGCGCGGGCGCAATTGGTGTTCCGGGCGGCGGATCATCGTCGAAGCCCGAACCCGGAACCGGCTCACCCTCGCCCAGATCGCGGATGTGGACGTTCTCACGCGCCACATGGAAGGCAAACAGGTCGAGCAGGTCTTCGTTGCTGGATGCCGTACCCACCTTGAATACGCGCACATTCGGCTGATCGCTCGGCAGGTCAACGATCTCACCCAGGCCAACGATGTCGCGGAACAAATCCTTGACCGGGTCCACCTGGTCTAGACGCTCCAGCGGGCCCATGCGGATTTCCAGCTGGCGCTCGCCCTTGACAGTGGGGGTGGCGGCAACGGGAGCAGCCACCGGGGGGGCTGCCAACGCAGCAGGCGCTGGGGCGGGGGTCGGCGCGGGTGCGGGCGCAGCAGCCACCGCAGTCGGCGCAGCCCCGGATGCGAGCTCACTGATACGACGCACCAGATCCGATGTATCCGGCGGATCACCGGCCTCACCAGCCTGATGGCGCGCCAGAAGGCTGCGGGAAATGTCGGCCGACTCCAACAGCACGTCCACCATCATGGCGTTGGGCTGCAACTCGTGGCGACGCAGCTTGTCGAGCAGCGACTCCATCTGGTGGGTCAACTCCGCCACATCGCTGAAGCCGAAGGTTGCCGCGCCCCCTTTGACCGAGTGGGCACAACGGAAGATGCCGTTCAACTCTTCGTCATCAGCCGTTTCCAGATCGAGGTTGAGCAGCATCTGCTCCATCAGATCCAGGTTTTCACCCGCTTCCTCGAAGAAGATCTGATAGAACTGACTCAGATCAAAATCACCGGCCCCACTGCTTTCCTGATGCCCCTCAGCCATGACTAGAACTCCTGTGTTTCGTGCACGTCGCCGATCTCCGATCGGACTCTTGCTTATTTGTTGATGACTTTCTGGATCACATCCAGCAGACGGGCCGGATCGAAAGGCTTGACCAGCCAACCAGTCGCACCGGCCGCTCGTCCAGCCTGCTTCATCAGGTCACTGGACTCGGTGGTCAGCATGAGAATGGGCGTGGTCTTGAACTGGGGATGCTCGCGCAGCTTGCGGGTCAGGCCCAGGCCATCCAGGCGCGGCATGTTCTGGTCTGTCAGAACCAGGTCGAAGTGCTGGGCCTGCGCCTTCTCATAGGCATCCTGGCCATCCACCGCCTCCACCACCTGGTAGCCCGCACCCGTGAGGGTGAAAGACACCATCTTGCGCATGGAAGGCGAGTCGTCAACGGCAAGTATCAAAGGCATGTGAGGCTCCGACAAATTGGAATAAGCAAAAAAACATTCAGAACAACTCGATGGACCCGGCGTCCATCTCATCCTGAGTCACGGGATTGGGCCGCTCAGGGACTTCTTCAACAAAGGGCACGGCTTCACCATCCTCCTGCCCCATGGACTCGGCCGCCAGACGGTAGGCGCAACCCTGCAGGATCTTGGCCGTGTGGTTGATCAGCTGGGAGGCCATGTCCTGGAACTGCAGCTCGGTCACGGCGGCACGCAAGGTCGCCCGCACCGTCTCCAGCGCCTCCGCGTCGACCGTGGATGGATCGTTCAGCGTGGCACTGGCCGTGGTGAAGCGCTCCATCAGGTTTTCCATGGTGTGCGCCAGCAATCCATCCAGCCGCGCCAGATCGTGCACCACGACCAGCAGTGCATCTTGTACTTCGGCAACCAGCATGACCGGCAGCTGGACAGCTGGAACGGCCGGCGGCGGCGTAGTGGGTTGCGTTGTCATACCATCTTGTTGCACGGTTGAGGCCATGATTCACGGCACCATGGATACCGGCGTTAGAATTTTGCCAGATGTAGGTTATCAGGATTCGGCCGATTTGGGGCTATTTATCCTATTTATCGACCCTTTCGGACGGTTTGAACAGCCGGCAGAACCCGAAGCAATGGGCGCTTCTCAGGGCCTGCGGCCACCACAGCGCCAACTTTATGCAGCCAGAAGCTCCCGCCCACCCGATTCGCATTCTGCACCTCGAGGATTCGCCGCTCGATCATGATCTGGTCGCGCGCACGCTGCGCAGGGCCGGGTTGGCGCACGACATGGTGCGCGTCGAGCGACTCGCTGATTTCCTGAACACCCTGCACACAACCCCTTTCGACGTCATTCTGGCCGACTACCGGCTGCCCGGCTTCACGGCCCTGGACGCCTGGCAGGCCCTGCAGGACCTGCCCCAACGTCCGCCCTTTATCTTGTTATCGGGTGCAATCGGCGAATCTGCAGCGGTCGAAGCCATAAAGCTCGGCATCAGCGACTACCTGCTCAAGGACGACATGGGCAAGCTGGCCTATGTCATCCTGCGTGCCATGGAGGTTCAGGAGGCACGCCTGGCCAAGGAACGCGCCAATGCGGAACTGGCGGCCTCCGAGCGTCGTCTGGCGCATTTCGCCGATCACCTGCAGATGACCATCGAGCAGGAGCGCGCCGCCATTGCGCGCGAAATCCACGACGATATCGGCGGTTCGCTGGCCGCCATCAAGTTCGACCTGTCCTGGCTGGGCCGTCACTACGACGATGCCGATGCGCGCACTCACATCCAGTCCGCCATGGACATGCTGCAGCACGCCCTGGGGGCCAGCCAGCGCATCATGCTCAACCTCCGTCCGGCCATCCTGGATCAAGGCCTGGAGGCTGCTGTGGACTGGCTGGCACGCGAGTTTGAGCGGCGCACCGGCATACGGACCACGCTGCACGCCGCCCTCCAGAACGCCGACATCAGCAAGCCGATCCAGTTGGCCGCGTATCGGACTGCGCAGGAAGCCCTCACCAATATTTCTAAACATGCGCAATGCAGCGAGGTGCGCATCGAGCTCTCGGACGCGGAACACGTGCTGACGCTGGAAATCGCCGACAATGGCCGCGGCATCCAGCCGGCCGAACGCGAAAAGCCCCAATCCTTCGGTCTCAAGGGCCTGCAGGAACGGGCCCGCAGCGTCGGCGGCTGGCTGGACATCAGCAGCCGCATTGGCGAAGGCACATCGATTACCCTCACGGTACCCCTGTCCACACAACCTTCTGACATGCCCCAGGATGTGACCCCATGATCCGCGTCATTCTTTGCGACGACCATGCCGTCGTGCGGCGCGGCATACGGGAAATGCTTTCCGAAGCCGTCGACATCCAGGTCGTGGCCGAGGCCGGCAGCTATGCCGAGGTCCGCGAAGCGCTGCGCTCGCACCCCTGCGATGTGCTGGTGCTTGACCTGAACCTGCCGGGTCGGGGCGGACTGGAAGTGCTTGCGACGCTGCGGGAGTCGGATTCCAGCATCAAGGTGCTGGTGGTCTCCATGTTCCCGGAGGACCAGTACGCCATACGCTGCCTGCGTGCCGGCGCCCAGGGCTATCTGAACAAGGCGGGCGATCCGGGGGAACTCGTGACTGCGGTGCGCACCGTGGCGCAAGGCCGCAAATACGTCACCCCGGATGTGGCGCAGATGCTGGTCGAAAACCTGTCCGCCCCGACGGACGAGGCGCTGCATGCCGCCTTGTCGGAGCGCGAACTCCAGACCCTGCTGAAGATCGCCTCCGGAAAGCGCCTGTCGGACATCGCCGAAGAACTGATGCTCAGCCCCAAGACCGTGAGCGTCTACCGCGCGCGGGTGCTGGAAAAACTCAAGCTGTCGAACAACGCCGAGCTGACGGTCTACGCCATCCGCAACGGCCTGGTCTGAACCCCTAACGGCCGGTGAAGATGTCGATGGCGCGTTCCATCAGCGCCGTGAAGGGCCGGTCCAGCATCGGCAGCGTGATCGCCATGCCGATCAGGCCGACGGTCAAGGTGATGGGAAAGCCCACGGCAAAGATGTTCATCTGCGGCGCCACCCGCGAAATGATGCCCAGCGCCAGGTTGGTGAACATCAGCATGCCCAGCATGGGCAAGGCAATCCAGAACCCGCTGGCAAACAGTTCGCCACCCAGGCTGTAGAGCTTCATCAACCGCAATGCCTCCAGAAAATTCTGGTTGACCGGAAAGACTTCGAAGCTGCGCACCACGGCCATCAGGACCATCAGGTGTCCGTTGAGCACCACGAACAGCAGGGACGCCATGTAGCCGAAGAACCGGGCCGTCGCGCTGGACTGGGTGTTGAGCGCCGGGTCGAAGAACGCTGCGAAGTTCAGACCCATTTGAAAGCCCACTACGTCGCCCGCCAGTTCGAATGCCGCAAACACCAAGCGCACGACGAAACCGATGGCCAGTCCGATGCCGATCTGCTGCACCACCGCCCCCCAGGCCTCGGAACCGTTGAGGTTGATGACCGGCTGCGGCGGCAAGCTGGCCTGTGCGGCCAAGGCAATCACAAAGGCGAGGGCAATGCGCGCACGAACCGGAAACGCACGCGAGGAGATGACGGGGGCCACGGTTAAGACGGCCAGCACGCGCAGAAACGGCCACAGAATGGGCGAGAGCCACGCCATCAGCTGGGCTTCGCTCAGCGAAATCATCGCCGCGCTCCGCTCAGGCCACCACGCTGGGGATGGCCTCGATCATGCGTCGGATGTACTCCACCAGCATGTTCAGCATCCACGGGCCGGCCCAGGCAAAGACCGCCATGGCCGCCACCAGCTTGGGCACGAAGGCGAGCGTGGCCTCATGGATCTGCGTGATGGCCTGAAACAGGCTGACCAGCAAGCCGACCAGCAGCACCACACCCAGCACCGGCGCCGACACCATCAACAGCATCAGCAAGGCCTCCTGCCCCAAGGTGAGAACCATTTGCGCGTTCATGCCTGGCTCCTCAGGTCACGAAGCTGGCGGCAAGGGAGCCGATCAGCAGGTTCCAGCCGTCGGCCAGTACGAACAGCATGAGCTTGAACGGCAGCGCCACCAGCACGGGCGACAGCATCATCATGCCCAGCGACATCAGCACACTGGCCACCACAATGTCGATCACCAGAAAGGGAATGAAGATCATGAAGCCGATCTGGAACGCAGACTTGAGTTCGCTGGTCACGAAGGCCGGCACCAGCACGCGCATCGGTGCCGTCTGGGCCTTGGCGTCCGGCCCCAGCTTGGCCAGCTTGGCGAAAAGGGCAAAGTCAGACTGGCGCGTCTGCTTGACCATGAACTGCCGGATCGGCGCTTCCGCCTTGTCCAGCGCTTCTTCGAAGGTCATCGCATTCTGGGTATAGGGGATGTAGGCGTCCTGGTAGATGCGGTCCAGCGTCGGGCCCATGACGAAGAAGGTCAGGAACAGCGACAGGCCGATGATGATCTGGTTGGGCGGCGCCGACTGGGTGCCCAGCGCCTGCCGCAGCAGCGACAGCACGATCACGATGCGGGTGAAGCCGGTCATCATCAGCAGGATCGCCGGCAGAAAGGACAGCGCAGTGAAGAAAATCAGCGTCTGGATCGGAACGGAAAAGCTGGTCCCGCCTTCGCCACTGCCGACCAGCAGGGGCAGCTGCGCGTTGTTCTGTGCCCAGGCCAGGGACGGCAGCACCCATGCCGCAACCAGGGCCAGCAAGCCCATGGCGTGGCGGTTGAAGAAGAAGGTCCGAACCAAGTTCAGTTTCACCAGCCAGCCCCGCATCACGATTGGGCCGGCTCGGCCGGCGCCGCGCGTTGCACCGCCGGTGGCGTTGCCGGAGCGGCGGCGGCCGCGTGCAGACAGGTGATGTGTTGCGCCGTGACGCCCAGCACGAGCCAGGTACGCGCGTCTTCCGGTCCCACCTCGACGGTCACCACGCGCTGCTGCGGCCCGACGGCAATCGCCGACACGATACGCGCGGTGCCGGACGCCGTCGCCCCGCCCGGGGTGCGCCGCTGCAGCCATCGGATTCCCAGGGGCAACAAGGCCAGGAGAACCAGAAAGACGGCAACGGAGATGAGGGTCTGCGTCATGCGCGCAGTTTACCCCTTGCTGAGGCGGCGCAGACGCTCGGACGGCGTCACAACGTCCGTCAGGCGGATACCGAACTTGTCATTCACGACCACCACTTCACCCTGGGCGATCAGGTAGCCGTTGACCAGCACGTCCATCGGCTCGCCGGCCAGCGCATCCAGCTCCACCACCGAGCCCTGGCCCAGTTGGAGGATGTGCTTGATCGGCACCTTGGTACGGCCCAGCTCGACCGACAGCTGGACCGGGATGTCCAGCACCATGTTGATGTCGTTGACCGAGCCGTCGGGCGCGGTCGCCCCGGCGGCAAACGGCCGCGGGGCTTCGCCCCCCGTCAGGACGCCACCGGGCTCCACGGCACCCGGATCGCTCTCGGCGGTCTTTTGCTCCTGCAGGGCCTCAGCCCAGTCGGCCATGCCGTCGTCTTCCGGTTTGTCGTCAACCGCCATGTCGTTCCCCTAACCAGTTGATGTCATTGCCCCGCAGACTCTTGTCGATCCGGATGGCGTACTTTGAATTGTGCGTCCCGTACTGGCATTCGAACACCGGTACGCCATCGACACAGGCCTGGATCCGCGGCTGCCGCTCCAGTTCGATGAAGTCACCCGGCTTCATGGCCAGCAGCTGTTCCACCGTGGCATCGGCGCGCGCCAGCTCTGCCACCAGAGTCACTTCGGCCGCCTGGATCTCGCGCGTCAGCACGTTGACCCAGCGGCGGTCGACCTCGATCGAGTCGCCCTGGGTCGACGAATACAGCACGTCGCGGATCGGCTCCATCGTCGCATAGGGCATGCAGAAATGGACCGAACCGGTGATCTCGCCGATCTCCAGCTGGAAGGAGGTGGAGATCACGATCTCGCTCGGCGTGGCGATGTTGGCAAACTGGGGCTGCATCTCGCTGCGCTGGTAGTCCAGTTCCAGCGGGTAGATGCCCTTCCAGGCCTTCTTGTATTCCTGCGTGATCACGTCCACCAGACGGTTGATCACGCGCTGCTCGGTGGCCGAAAAGTCACGGCCTTCGATACGGGTCTGGAACTTGCCGATACCGCCGTAGAGGGTGTCGATCACACCGAATACCAGCGTCGGCTCGCAGACGATCAGGCCGCTGCCACGCAGGGGACGGATCGCCACGATATTGAAATTGGTCGGCACCGCCAACTCGCGCAGGAAGGCGCTGTAGCGCTGGACCTGCACCGGCCCGACCGAGATTTCCGGGCTACGCCGGATGAAGTTGAACAGGCCGATGCGCAGGTTACGGGCAAACCGCTCGTTGACGATTTCCATCGTCGGCATGCGGCCGCGAACAATCCGCTCCTGGCTGGAGATGTTGTAGGAACGAACCGAACCCGCCTCAGGAGCCTCTTCGACAGTCTTCTGACTCTCGCCGGTGACCCCCTCTAGGAGGGCATCGACTTCTTCCTGAGAGAGAAAGGATTCACTCATGACAGATGTTCCGTCTCGTCGTCACTGCACGATGAAGTTGGAAAACAGGACCGCACGCACCGGGTTACCCGCTTCCTCCGCCTTGTCTTTCTTCTTTTTCTTGCCGGTCGCAGCGCTGCTGTCCTCAAAGTGGCGCGACGCCTCGGCCAGGATATCGGCTGCCAGTTTTTCCTTGCCTTCACGCTGCAGCAGCTCTTCGGCCGTGCGCTGCGACACCAGCATCAGGATACTGCTGCGGATGGCCGGCAGGTAGGGTTTGACGCGGTCCGGCGCCTTGATGTCCGACAGTTCCAGTGTCACACCCACCTGGGCCACCCGCTCACCGCCGGGGTCGGCCAGATTCACCACCATGTGGTCCATGGGCAGGTAAGTGGGCGGCCCCTTGGGCGCGGCATGCGTCACCACCTCTTCCTCATCCTCGGCGTCTGCGTTCTTCTTGCTCAGGTAGAACCAGCCTCCGCCACCGCCGAGCACCAAAAGCAGCACGGCCGCCAGGATGATCAGCAGCATTTTCTTGCTCTTGGCGGGCTTGGCCGCTTCGTCAGCTTCAGGTTTGGCAGACACAGTAGGTTCCTTCAAAGACAAGGCACAGCACGAGCCACGTCGACCCGGATGCCATTCATGTCCAAATTATGGTTCAGTGCCATGCCAACAATACGCCGATTAACGGTAAAAAACCATGGTATTCGCCGTGGATAACGCCACTCCGTCGGGCTCAGACGAACAGATCGACCGCCCGTCCGGAAGCACGGCCCGCGCGGACATTGGCTTCGGCGGCCTGTGCCTGCGGCACCGCCACGGCCGCCGTGCGCCCGTGCGGACGCGCCTGCCGCTCCTGCGGGGCCGAGCCATCCGCACCGGAAGAGCCGACCGACACGCCCGACAGCACCAGCCCCTCATTGCCCAGCAGCTCTCGCAGATGCGACACGGCGCCCTCGAGCACATGGCGCGCCTCGACCTGGTCAGTGCGGAAGGCCACCTGGGCCTCGTTGCCCTGCAGCGAAATGCTGACTTCGACCGGACTGGCGCCCAGGCCATCGAGCTTGAGTTCGGCATTCTGCACGTCACGCCCGATCCAGTAGCTCACCTGTTCGGCCACCGCCACCTCCGGCGTCATCACGACGGCCTGGTCGAGTAACGGCGACGAGCCATCATTCCGCCCCGTCGTTGTCACGGCCTGGGCGCCCGCGGCGTCGCCGTTGCCCGCCGTAGAAAAGACCGACTTCTCGGCCACGCGCTCGGCACGGCGCAGCCCGTTCTCACCGAGTCCTGAAACAGCCACCGCCTGCTGCAGTCCGGGCGTGGCGGCATCCCGCTGCAACTCCGCCAGTACCTGCTGTGGCTGGACCTGCATGGGCGCGGCCACCTTGGCGGCGGGCGCCGATGTCGGCGCCGCCGCGGTATCCACGGCCCCCGGCTTGTGGGCGCCACGAGCCGTCACGGTTTTGGTCACAGCCTCCTTGACCGATTCACCCAGGACCGGCTTGAAATTCTCCACGGCCCGTCCCAGCGCCCCCGGCGCGGCAGGCTCCTGGGTGCGCGCCTGCAACACCGTCTCGGCGCCCGGCAAGGCGACAGACAGCTCACCCGTCTCGGTCGAAGGCTTCAACTCGCCCTTCGCCTCGGTCGCCTGACGAGATTGCACCTGCAGCGACTGGGCCAACAGCAGGCCGGCATCCACCGTCGGCGCGGCCTTGGTCAACAAACCATCTTCGGCAGCCGGCTCGGCCGCCGTCGGATCCACCGCGCCAGTCAAGGACGCGTCTGCCGCCTCTTCATCCCCCGCGCCGAGCTGCTGCAGCAGTGCCGAGAAGTCGGTGGCAGAGGCGGGACTCCCGTCAGCTGCCGCCGGGGCCTTGCCCTTGGCGCCATGGGCGCCATGTGCACCATGACCGGCCGTGGCCTTGTGACTGTGCGTCGTTGCGCTGCGTTCAACACTCATAACTGTTCTCCACTCTGTGCGCGCGCCATGCTGCGGGCATGCTGCATGGCGGCGAATTCATCCATCTGTTTCTGTTCCCGGCGCGCCTGCGTCCTGAGCTGCTCCATCTGCTTGCGCGCCATGACCTTCTTCAAACCGGCCAGGCGGGCCTCGGCTTCCTGTACCCGCTGGCGGGCGGCCTCCATCTGCCGTTGCTGATCAGCCAGTACGCCGTCCTGCAGCCCAATCGCATGCCGCAGGCGATCCATGAACTGGTAGTGGTGCTGCAGCACCCCGGTATCGACCGACACCTGGGCCGCGCTCAGCCAGCGGGCTTCCGAATCAGCGGCGTAACTCTCCAACTGCCCCAACTGGTTGAGGGCGAACTGGTAGGTACGCTGGGCCTGCATCAACTGTCGCCCGGCCTCATCACGTTTCTCGGTCGCCAGATCGATGGCGAGTGCCAAGGCTCTCAGTGTCGACATGGCTCACCCCGGATCATTTCAGCGCTCATGGAAAGGCCTCCTCGCGCTCAATCGTGGCGGCCATGCGCTGCACGCTCTCCTCAAAGGAGGCGGCCTCGTACATGCCCTGCTGCAGGAATTCTTCCATCGGCTCATGCAGGCGGATCGCCTCGTCCAATCCCGGATCGGAGCCGTGCACATAGGCGCCGATCTGCACCAGATCGCGCCCTTTCTCGTAGCGTGCATTGAGGGCGCGGAAGCGCCGCGCCGTTTCGAAATGTTCGCGCGAGACCACGTTGTGCATGACCCGCGAGGCCGACTGGCCAATGTCGATCGCCGGGTAGTGACCGGCCTCCGCCAGGGTGCGCGACAGCACGATGTGGCCGTCCAGGATGGCGCGCGCAGCATCGGCAATCGGATCCTGCTGGTCATCGCCCTCGCTCAGCACGGTGTAGAACGCCGTGATGGAACCCACACCATTGAGGCCGTTGCCACTGCGCTCCACCAGTTGCGGCAGCTTGGCAAAGCAGGACGGCGGATAGCCCTTGGTGGCCGGCGGCTCGCCGATGGCGAGGGCGATCTCGCGCTGCGCCATGGCATAGCGGGTCAACGAATCCATCAGCAACAGCACATGCTGGCCGCGGTCGCGAAAATCTTCCGCCACCGCAGTGGCGTAGTTGGCACCCTGCAAGCGCAACAGCGGCGGGGCATCGGCCGGCGCGGCCACCACGACCGAACGGGCCCTGCCGTCCTCGCCCAGGATGTCCTCGATGAATTCCTTCACCTCGCGGCCACGCTCGCCGATCAGGCCGACCACGATGACGTCGGCCTGGGTGTAGCGCGCCATCATGCCCAGCAACACGCTCTTGCCGACGCCGGACCCAGCGAACAGGCCGAGGCGCTGCCCGCGCCCGACCGTCAGCAGGCTGTTGATGGAGCGCACGCCGGTATCCAGCGGCTCGCGCACCGGGGCGCGGTCCATGGCGTTGAGGGGCTGCCGGTCCAGCGGCCGCGCGCTCACGTTCGTCAGCGGCCCCATGCGGTCCAGCGGCACCCCCTGCGCGTCGACCACCCGGCCCAGCAAGCCTTCGCCCAGTGGCAGGCGCAACAGACCGGACACTGCGCGCGGATCCTTGCCCATCGGCACATCGCCGAGGCGAGGCACTGGCACATACGGCGCCAGCGGCACCACGCTGGCGCCACTGGTCAGTCCCTGGACATCGCCGGCCGGCATCAAAAAGGCGCGATCGTTGGCGAAACCCACCACTTCGGCCAGCACCGGCTCCTGTGTATCCATGTGGACCAGGCACTGGGCGCCCACCGGCGCACGGATGCCGGAGGCCTCCAACACCATCCCGGTCAGGCGCGTCAGCGTGCCGCCGGTCTCCAGCGTGCTGCCGCCGGCATGGACCCGCTGCCGCGCAGCGTCCAGGAAGGTCTGCCACTGGGTGACGGCGTCATTGCTCATCGACCGTCTCCTCCCAGGGCAAGGCCAGGCCGAGTTGGCCGACCGCGCGGGCCCAGCGCTTCTCCAGCGTGCCGTCGATCTGCGTGCCAGCCGACTGGACGACACAACCGCCGCGGCTGATGGCATCGTCCGCCAGCAAGGTCAGCGGCAAGTTGGGGTAGTCGGCCCGCAACACGTCCTGCAGCATGTCCATATCCAGCGGGTGCAGCTTGATCACGGTGCTCTTGCTGTCGGCAATCAGCGGCGTCACAGCCTCGCGGATCACCGGCAGCAGCACATTCGGGTTGACCGAAATCTCATGTCGCAGCACCTGGCGTGCCAGCTCGCAGGCCAGTTCCAGCATGCCACGCGCAGCCACCTGCTGGGCCGCATCGAGTTGCGCATGCGCCGACTCCACGAGGGCAGCCAGCTGTCGGGCCGTGTCCTGGCCCTGGTTGTCCAGAAAGGCACGGACCTGCTGCTGGGCCTCGCCCATCGCCTGGGCGCGCCCCTCGGCCTGGCCGTCGGCGAAACCCTTGGCATAGCCTTCCTGCAGCAGCGCCTGGGACTGCTCTTCCTGCAGTCGGGCTTCTTCCTGCTCCTGCAGCAGACGGGCCGCGGTTTCCACGGCGCCGAAGCGCCACTCGGCAACGGCGTCGATCTCTTCGCCCGGAATGAAACGTGAGTAGGCGCTGCGCATACGGTTCAAATCATGGCGTCATCGGCACCACCGCCAATGACAATCTGGCCCTCGTCCGCCAGGCGACGCACGATCTTGAGCACTTCCTTCTGCTGCGCCTCGACCTCGGACAGGCGCATCGGGCCGCGCGACTCCAGGTCTTCGCGCAGCGTTTCGGCCGCACGCGAGGACATGTTGGACAGGAACTTCTCCTTGAGCTCGGGCTGCGCGCCCTTGAGCGCGACGATAAGGGAGTCGGATGCCACTTCCTTGAGCACCATCTGGATCGCCTTGTCGTCGAGCTTGATGACGTCGTCGAACACGAACATCTTGTCCATGATCTTCTGGGCCAGCTCGGGGTCGTGGCTGCGGATCGACTCCAGCACGGTGCCTTCGATGACCGTGCCCATCAGGTTGATCATCTCGGCCGCCGTCTTCACGCCGCCCAGCGACGCCTTGCGGATCTTGTCGCCGCCGGCCAGCACCTTGAACAACACCTCGTTCAGGTCCTTCAAGGCCGTGGGTTGGATACCTTCCATGGTGGCGATGCGCAGCATGACCTCATTGCGCTGGCGCTCGGTCAGGTGCTTGAGCACGTCGGCGGCCTGGTCGTAGTCCAGGTGCACCATGATGGCGGCCACGATCTGCGGGTGCTCGTTGCGCAGCAGCTCAGCCACCGACAGCGGGTCCATCCACTTCAGGCTCTCGATGCCGGAGACATCGCCGCCCTGCAGGATGCGGTCGAGCAGCAAGGCGGCCTTGTCGTCGCCCAGTGCGCGGCGCAGCACGGAGCGCACATAGTCGCCCGAGTCCGACACCAGCAGGCTTTGCGCGGCGGCCACGGCAGTGAACTTCTCCACCACCTCGTCGACCTTCTCGCGGGTGATGGTACGGGTCTTGGCAATGGCTTCGCCCAGCTTCTGCACCTCTTTCGGTGACAGATGCTTGAACACCTCTGCTGCCTCCTCCTCACCGAGGGACATCAGCAGCACGGCAGCGTTTTGCAGTCCGTCTTCTTGTGACATCGTGGTACCCCCGCGTCAGCGGTCAGGCTGCGGCCTCGCCATTGATCCAGGTCTTGACGATGCTGGCCACCGCCGCCGGGTTCTCGCGCGTCAGCTTGCGTGCATCGGCCAAGGCCAGCTCGCCCGAGGTGGGCACCGCCGGTTCGTCCTTGCGCTCCGGCGCAGCCAGTTGCGGACGATCAGGCTCTTCTGCCACCACGGCCTCCAGCTGCTTGCGCGCCGGCGCCGGACGCTGAACCGACTTCATGGCCGGACGGATCAGGCCGAACAACACCAGGGCGCCCAGCAGCACGGTCCCGAGCGGCCACGCCAGGCTGCGCGACAGCTCCTGGAGTTCCGGCTGCTTCCAGAACGGCACGTCAGGCATGACGACCTTGTCTTCGGCAAAGGGCGCATTCATGAGGTTCACCGAGTCACCTCGCTCCTGGTTGTAGCCAATTGTCTCACGCACCAGGGCGGTCATCTTCGCCAGCTGCTGCTCCGTCAGGGGCTGGGCCGTGGTCTTGCCCTTTGGGTCGGTAACCGACTGGTGGTTGATCACCACCGCGGCGCTGAGGCGCTTGATGGCGCCCGAACCGGCCCGAACCACCTTGATGGTCTTGTCCACTTCGTAGTTGATGATGGACTCGCGCTTGCTGCTGCCATTGGCCGAGGCATTTCCGCCTGCGGCAGCCAGGGTCTGTGCCGGGCCGTTCACCGGCGCCGTGGCCGGGCCGGGCGGCTGGTTGCTGGTCGCGCCCGGCACGCCGGAGGGCGTGCTGCTGCCGCTGGTGTTCGTGCTCTCGACCACCTGCTGGCTGCGCACGGCGCCAGATTCGGGCGTCTGGTTGGGACGGTGCGATTCGGACGTCTGCTCGGTCTGCGAAAAGTCGACTTCCGCCGTCACCTGCGCCTTGACGTTGTTGCGACCGACCACCGGCTCCAGGATGTCCAGCACGCGCTGGCGGTACATCTGCTCGATCTGCTGAACGTACTGCAGTTGCTGGGCGTCGGCGCCGCCGGCCAGGCCGTTCATGCCGTCGGCCGGGGTGGACAACAGCTTGCCGGTCTCGTCGAGCACGCTGACCGCCTCAGGCTTCATCTCCGGCACGCTGGACGCCACCAGATGGACAATGCCGGCGAGCTGGCTGCGGTCGAGCGAACGACCGGCGTTCAGGCTCACCAGCACCGAAGCCGACGGCTTCTGCTGCTCACGGAAAAAGCCGTTCTGGTTGGGCAAGGCCAGATGCACGCGCGCACTCTGTACCGAGGACAGGGCCTGGATCGAGCGCGTCAGCTCGCCTTCGAGACCGCGCTGGAAGGTCAGGCGCTCCTGGAACTGGGTCATGCCGAAACGGTTGGCTTCCATCAACTCGAACCCGGCCACCGAGCCCTTGGGCAGGCCCTGCGACGCCAGGCGCAACCGGGTGTCATGCACCTTGTCCGCCGCCACCAGGATGGCATTGCCACCGTCGGCGTGCTTGTAGGGAATGTTCATCTGCGACAGCTGGGCGATGATGGCGCCGCCGTCCTTGTCATTCAGGTTGGCGTACAGCACCCGCCATTCGGCTTGGCGCCCCATCACCAGCCCGGCGATGGCGATAGCCACGAAGAGCGCGAGCCCCAGGGCCAGACGGAGTTTCTGCCCCTGGTCCAGGGCCGCGAGGCGCTGGGTCAGGGTCGGATTGACAGGGATTGCAGGAGCGGTAGCCATCATATGTTCCGGTGCGGTGAGATGCAGCCTTGCATCGGCGATGGCATTGATTATTCGGGCTGGCCCCGAAAACATTAGGACGAAAAGGCCCGGATTTCCCCTGCAATTCAAAAAAGTGCGCCCAGCCCCCCGCCGCTAGGATCGCTCCAACACTTTTTGCTCAGGGTACGCACCATGGATCTTCGTCTTACACCTACCACCATGCCGACCACGGTACGGCCCGGTCTGGCCGTCAGGAACGGGGCCGCCCAGGTGGGCGGCGCGTCGGGCGAGGGGTTTTCGGGTGCGCTGAAGTCGGCGCTGAATTCGGTGAGCCAGGCGCAGAACCAGGCCTCTCAACTGCAACGCGAAGTGCAGATGGAGAACCCGAAAGTCAGCCTGGAGGAGACCATGGTGGCCATCCAGAAAGCCCAGATCGGCTTCCAGGCCACGCTGCATGTGCGCAACCGCATGGTGCAGGCCTACACCGACATCATGAACATGCAGGTGTAAATCGGCCTGCAACCCCCTTAAAAAGGGCGCGCTTAGCTATTACTTTTATAGCAATTAGTGCAACAGCTGCGAGCCGCCGAAGCGTTGCTCGAAATGCGTCAGCCAGGGCTCCGCCAGGTAGCGGATCTGGGCATCGTTGAGCAGGATGCGCTGCATGATGCGTGACTTTTCGCGGCGCTGCTCGGGCAGCATCTCTTCGGTGCGTGCCTTCAGGCGCAACTGTTCGATCAGGACCGCACAGGCCCCTTCGAAGCGCATCACCTGATCCCAGTCTTCCGCCTTGGCGGCATCCAGCATCTTGCGGCTGCTGTCCTCGATGGCGCGGTAGTAGTCGATCAGCATCTGCGGCATGGCTGAATTCCTGCTTTCTGCGGACGTGCCTTTATTTTCCAATTTGCTTCCACGCCTCGGCAATGGGGCTGATGAGCCCGATCACTTCCACCACCTTGGCAACGTCGTTCTTGAGGTTGGCCTCGGTCAGGCAGCGCACGGAATAGCTGTAGACGGTGCGCAGATTGCCCGTCACTTCACCGCCCGCCTCGTCCAGCGAGGCTTTCAGGCCTTCGTCGATCAGGCGCACCGCCTTGCTCAGGTGGCGTGCCTTGACCTCTTGGTCGCCGGACTCCAGCGCCAGCCGGGCCAGCGAGAGCGATTCCAGCAGGGCATCAAACAAGAGGCTGATCAGTTGGTGGGAGCTTGCGCCATCCACCGAGGTTTCTACGCTGACCCGTTTGTAGGCAGAAGCTGCCCGTGTGCTGACTGGTGTAAACATCGTGTCGCTCATCAATCTGGTTGACTTATGCAAGATGTATCGGCACCAGTGTGGGGAAACTTAACCTTGAATTAGGGCTGGTTCACACCTCAGGAACTGCTCTTGTTCCAGGCCGACACCTGCTGCGAAACGTAGCTGCTCAGCGAAGTCAGCCCGGCCATCTGCCCGTCCAGCGCGCTGTACTGGGCGCGCAGCCGCTTTTCCATCAGCGCGGCGCGCTGGTTGACCTTGTCCTGTTCCTTGGAATTGCTCTTCAGCGCCGTCTGCAGCGCTTCCGACTTGTTGGTCACGGTCCCGCCCGTGGCCAGCAGCCCGTCCGCGAAGCTCTGGATTTTCAAGCCGAAACCATCGTTGGCCGTGCCGGTGTTGTCGGCCGTGAAGAGCGCTTGCAGGTTGTCCAGATCCTTCAGGGCCGCATCCAGCTTGCTGCCGGTCAAGGTCATCAGGCCGCCGCGCTTGACGTCCAGGCCGACTTCGGCCAGGCGCGAGAACGTCGAGCCGGTGCTGGAGGAGCCCAGCAGGCTGCGCAAGGCATTCTGGAGCCCCACCACCACTGAATCACCCTGCATCACGCCCGCACTCTTGCTGGCCTCGTCGTACTTGGTGGCGTCGGTCAGGGTCTTGCTCAGGCTGTTGTAGGCAGCCATGAAGTCCTGGATGTTCTTCTTGATGGTGGTCGTGTCAGCGGCCACCTTCACCGTCACCGGCGCGGTGGTCACGGCGCCAAACTCCAGCGTGACGCCAGGCACGGCGTCCGTCAGCGTGCTGTTGGACGAACTGACGGCGATGCCGTTGATGGTAGCCTGGGTGTTGAGCGCCTTCTGGTAGCTGTTGGCCGCCATACCGAAATTGCCGTTGGCCGGATCGAAAGCCAGCCGGGACAGGCCAGCGCTGTCAGTGTTGATGCCATCGCTGTCGCCAGTGACCTGGATACGGAAGCCTTTAGCCTCGCCCGTACTGTTGGAGCGCATGAGCAAGCGCTCACCTGATGCATCGCGCAGCACGGTGGCCGTAACGCCGGCCCCGGCACTGTTGATCTTGGCCGCAATTTTGGTCAGTGTGTCCTCACCGCTGCCGATGGTGACGCTGACAGAAGAGGCCGATCCCGCGGTGAAGGAGGGGGTCCCGGTGTAGTTCCAGGTGCCGATGTCTATCGTCAGCGTGCCGGTGCCGATCGCGGTATCCACGGCCACGGCCGACGAAGCGGTCGACTGCGCCTTGGCCAACTGCTGTACTTCGACGTCGAAAGAGGTGGGGGAGGCCGATGAGGTGACGCTGCCCTTGACCGCCGTCTCGTTGGAAGAGCTCAGGGTCTTGCCGGTCCAGGAACTGGCCTGCCCCAGCGTCTTGGATGAGGTCGACAGCGCGGCCACCTGGGATTTGATCTGCGCGACGGTCGAGATGCGGGTCTGGATGGTGGCCGCCTGCGTCTGCAGCGTGGTCAGCGGCTGCTTTTCCAGCGCCGTCAGCTTGCTGATGATGCTCTCGACGTCGAGGCCGCTGCCCACGCCAATTGATGAAATCCCCATAGGTCTCTCCTAGTGCAACGCGCTCAGGCCCTGTGGCCGGACCGGCCGGGTGCCGCCGATGAAGCAGCCCCTGAACGACCAAGGGCGGCGACAGTCGAAACCGTCGCCGCCTTGGAAAACCATCCCAGTCTAGCCAGATTGGGACGGTTCAATCGCGAGAAAAGCTTAGCGCAACAGGGCCAATACACCTTGCGGCAGCTGGTTGGCCTGCGCCACCATCGCCGTACCCGCCTGCTGCAGGATCTGGGTACGCGACAGGTTGGCCGTCTCTTTCGCGAAGTCGGCATCCATGATGCGGCCGCGCGAAGCAGAGATGTTTTCCACCATGATGCCGATGTTGCCCACGGCGCTCTCAAAGCGGCTCTGAACAGCGCCCAGCTTGGCACGTGCGCTGTTGACCTGGTCGATGGCCGAGTCCAGCTTCTTCAGCGCGATCCAGGAGTTGGATTGCGTGGTCACCGACAGGGTGTCGATGCCGGTAGCGGTAGCAGCAGACAGCGTCGTGGCCGAAACGCCGGTCGTGGTAGCCGAGAAACCGGTCAAGGCGACCGTAGCACCCACACCCGACGTGTTCAAGGTCGACGAGTACAGGTCCACCGAGTAGGTGCCGTTGTCTGCCTTGGTCAGGTAGGCGGTCACACCGGTATCGGCAGTCTTGCGGTTGATGGCCTCGACCACCTGGCCCAGACGCTCATCACCCGTGCTGGCGGCGTCGATGGCACCCAGATCGTAGGACGAACCGCCCGAGATCGAGATGCTCAGGGTACCGGAGGCGATGGCCGTCAGGGTCGTGATCGACGAAGCGCTGATGCCGGCGTTGGCGGTGTTGTAGGAGAAATCGATGTCGGCCAGACCGGTAGCGGTGCTGTTGGTCAGCGCGCCGACGGTGATGTTGTCACCAGAGTTGGCCCCCACCTGGAACACGGCACCGGCGAAGGAACCGTTCAGGATCTTCTGGTTGTTGAAGGTGGTGGTCTTGCCCACGCGGTCGATTTCATCGGCCAGCTGCTTCACTTCAGCCTGCAGGGCGGTACGGTCAGCAGAGCTGTTGGTCGAGTTGGCCGACTGCACAGCCAGTTCACGCATGCGCTGCAGCATGTCGCCCACTTTACCCAGCGCGCCTTCAGCGGTCTGGGCCAGCGAGATGCCGTCGTTGGCGTTGCGGGCAGCGACGCTGAAACCACGCGTCTGAACGTTCATACGCTCAGCGATGGCCAGGCCGGCGGCGTCGTCCTTGGCGCTGTTGACGCGCAGGCCGGACGACAGGCGTTGCATGGACGTCGCCAGGGAACCGGCCGACGCCGTCAGATTGCGCTGGGCATTCAGCGACGGGATGTTCGTATTGATACTGGTCATTTCATTACTCCTTGAAGGAAGGTATCGGTTGACGAACCCGTTGGGCAGGCCCGTTGGAAGAGTTTTCGGGTGCTTTTCGGGAAACTTTAGGGTTGTCTCCCCGGAAAAACCCTGATATCCACCCCGGCCTACCTGAATAACCCCCCCCTTATCGGCCGATATGCCGGTTTTTTTACCCTTTTATTGCGGCAACACGGCCTTGCATCCGTCCTGACAATTCCTCAACCGCCAAAACCGTCAGCGTGTCTTGCTGACACCTAAAACGGCTTGAGCCAATTTCTACGTAAAGGAGCTTCGAAATGGCTGCTACGATCAATACCAATGTTCCGTCGCTGAATGCCCAGCGCAATCTGACGGCGTCGGCCAGCTCCCTGGCGACGACCATGCAACGCCTGTCGTCCGGTATGCGCGTCAACAGCGCCAAGGACGACGCCGCCGGCTTGGCCATCGCCGAGCGTATGAATACCCAGGTGCGCGGCCTGACGGTGGCGGCCCGCAACGCCAACGACGGCATCTCGCTGGCCCAGACCGCTGAAGGCGCCCTGGGCAAGCTGGGCGACATGCTGCAGCGCATGCGCGAACTGGCCGTACAGGCCGGCAACTCGACCAACAGCGCTGCCGACCGCACCGCCTTGCAGGCGGAAGTCTCCCAGCTGCGCGACGAAATCGACCGCGTCGCCAAGCAGACCACCTTCAACAACCAGAAGATCCTGGACGGTTCCTTTGCCGGCGCCGTGTTCCAGATCGGCGCCAACTCCGGTGACACGGTGTCGGTCGGCGCCCTGACCAACGCCACGGCACAAGGCCTGTCCAAGATCGACTACGCCTTCAATGCCAGTACCAACACCGGCATCGCCTCGTCGGCCATCACCACGCTGACGCTGATCCCGACCGGCACCTTGGCGATTTCGGTGTCCGGCAGCACGCCGATCGACCTGGGCGAGATTGCCGTGGCCACCACCGGTGACGAGCGTCTGGGCCAGGTGGTCGAAGCCATCAACCGCAAGACACCCGACAGCGGAGTAACTGCTTACTTGACCAAGGCACAGGATGGTACCTACTCGATCGAGCTGTACTCTTCCAGCCTGACGACCAGCGGCACCGCCGCCCCGGTCAGCCTGACCGGCTTCACCACCGCCACCACCGGCATTGCCGCCACGTCGCTGGGCGCCACCTCGTCCACCGGGGTCGACACCCTGACGGTCAGCACGCAAGGCAGTGCCTGGCTGGCCCTGAAGAAGGTGGACTCCGCCATCGACCAGATCAACACCTCGCGCGCCATGTTGGGCGCCATGCAGAGCCGATTCGAGAGCGCGATCTCGAACATCGACAACCAGGTGGAGAACCTGGCAGCTTCGCGTGGACGCATCGTCGACGCTGACTACGCCAAGGAAACCGCCAACCTGTCGCGCACCCAGATCCTGCAGCAGGCGGGCATGGCCATGGTGGCCCAGGCCAACCAGCTGCCGCAGAGCGTGCTGTCGCTGCTGAAGGGCTAAAGCCCTCCGGGCGCTCGGTCCCCAGGGACGCATTGGTGACGGGTCATCAATGCGTCCTTTGTTTTTCAAGCCTCCGCCAGCCGGCAACCGGGCGGGTGGCATGACCTTCCTCCACTATCATCCAAGCTCTACCTGACCGGAGAGATCATGCGTCCAGGCCCCCTACTCAGTGCTGACCAGGTCGAGGAATTCAAGCGCAACGGCGTCCTCATCCTGCGCAATTTCTATGACCTGGCGCGTGACATCGAGCCGATCCAGCGCGCCATCTACGACCTGATCGGCCTGCTGATCGCCAAGTACAAGCTGCCGATCACCCGGCCGGCCTTTGCCCCAGGCACTTTCGATGCCGGTTACCAGCAACTCATCGCGGCCAACCGCGCCTATGGGGCCGAGCTGTATGACGCCGTCAAGCAGATTCCGGCCTTCGTGCGGCTGGTGGCCCACCCGCTGCACGACCAGTTGTTCGCGGAACTGCGTCCGGGCTCGGTGCCGGCGGTGGCCGCCGGCGGCTATGGCATCCGGATCGACAACCCGAACGAAGACCGTTTCCGTGCCAACTGGCACCAGGAATACCCGGCCCAGTTGCGCAGCCTCGATGGCCTGGTCTACTGGAGCCCACTGGTGCCGGTCACCGAAGACATGGGCCCGGTCGAGTTCTGCCCCGGTTCCCAGGTCGAAGGGGCCGTGCCGGTGCATACCCGCGACCCGAACAACCCGGAAAAGACGGGCGCCTATTCCCTGACGCTCAAGAGTGAGGCCGAGTTGCTGCGCAAGTACCCGCACGTCGCCCCGCTGACCTCGCCCGGCGATCTGGTGGTGATCGACTTCCTGGTGCTGCACGCTTCCGGCCACAACCGCAGCCAGCGCTCGCGCTGGACCATGCAGCTGCGCTATTTCAACTTCCTGGAGCCGACCGGCCAGTCCCACGGCTGGCGCGGCTCCTATGCTGCCGGTGTCGATTTCCGCACCATCCACCCGGAACTTTGCGCCGACTGACCTGACGCCTTATGAACTGCAATCTGTGTGGCACGCCGCTGAGCGACAAGATCTACGACTCCGGCGACGCCTTGTCCCTGACCTCGCTGTGCACCGTGCATGACGGCCGGACCGAGGTCTATGTCTGCGGCTGTTGCGCCCATGTGCAAAGCGCGGCCATGGCGGATATCGACGCCTACTACGACGACAGCTACGACATCCTGGTCGACAGCGAGGAAGAGGACCAGATCTACGAGGTCGTTGCCGGTCGCAAGGTCTATCGCACCGAGCACCAGGTCAAGGTGCTGCGCGACAAGCTGGCAGTGACCACGGGCACGCGGATCCTCGACTACGGCTGCGCCAAGAGCGCCACCCTGCGCACCCTGTCCAGCCAGATTCCCGGGTTGGAAGTCCACCTGTTCGACGTCAGCGACCGTTACCGGCCGTTCTGGGACAAGTTCATCCCCCGCGAGCGCGGCGCGACCTTCGAGCTGCCGGCCGACTGGCAAGACCGCTTCGACGTCGTGACTTCGTTCTTCTCGCTCGAGCACATGGCGCAGCCGCAGGACGCACTGCGCAAGATCGCCGCCCTGCTCAAGACCGGCGGCACCTTCTACGGCATCGTGCCCAATGTGCTGTCCAACACGGCCGACCTGATCGTGGTCGACCATGTCAATCATTTCACCCCGCCTTCCCTCGCCTGGCTGCTGCGCGCCAACGGGTTTGAAGTACAAGACATCAGCGACAGCGTGCACCGGGGCGCCCTGGTCTTCGTGGCCCGCAAACTGGCGCAAGCTGCCGGTGCGCAGCCTGCCGCGAAGGACGAGGTGCAGGCCATCGTCGACCGGGCGCGTCGTATCGCCGACTTCTGGCAACAGGCCGGCGCACGCGTGCAGGCCTTCGAGCAGGCCCTCGCGGCCGATGCACCGGTGGCCCTCTATGGCGCTGGCTTCTACGGCGCCTTCATTGCCTCCTGGCTGCGGCAGCCGCAACGCATCCGTTATGTCATTGACCAGAACCCCTTCCTGCAGGGGCGCCAGTTGCATGGTGCACCGGTGATCGCGCCCGCCGACCTGCCATCAGACATCAGCACGCTGCTGGTCGGCCTGAACCCGGCCCATGCGCGCCAGATCGTCGGCGAGATTCCTGCCTTCGCCGGGCGCTCGCTGAATTGCTTCTTTCTCTGAGGGCCTGACATGCTGACTGGCAACAAGGTGGTGCTGCGGGCCTGGGCCAACGAGGATCTACCGACCCTGCAGGCACTGCGCAACGATGTGCCGCTGCAACGCCAGCTCATGGCGCAGCCCAAGGGCAGTTCGCTGGATCAGGTGCGCGCCTGGCTCACCGCCCGCGGCCAGACTGCCGATGCCGTGTTCTTCGTCATCGCCGACCGCGCCAGCAACCAGGCGCTGGGCTATGTGCAACTGCTGGACATGGACCTGTTCCATGGCAGCGGCCGGCTCGGCATCTGCATCGGCCCGCAGGCGCAAGGCCGCGGCTGCGGCGGCGAGACGCTGGCGCTGCTGGCCGACTACGTGCGCGAGACCTTTGGCCTGCGCAAAATCGTGCTCGAAGTGCTGGCCAGCAACGAAGGGGCCATCCGTCTGTATCTGCGCCATGGCTACCGCGAGGTCGGCCGCTGGCAACAGCATTTCCGCACCGCCAGCGGCTACGCCGACGTCGTCATCATGGAAAAGCTGCTCGCGCCATGAAGGTGGTCATCTCCCAGCCGATGTTCTTCCCCTGGGTGGGGATGTTCGAGCAGATCCGGCTGGCGGATGTCTACGTCCACTACGGCGACGTGCAGTTCTCCAAGGGCAGCTTCACCAACCGGGTTCAGATCAAAACCGCCCAGGGCAGCAAATGGCTCACCGTGCCGTTGCAGCAGCTGTCGCTGGGGCAGAGTATCGACGAGGTGCTGCTGGACACCCGTACCGACTGGCGCCGCCAGCACCTGGACCAGCTCAAGCAGGCCTACGCCGGCGCGCCCCACCGCAAGGACATGCTGGCGCTGGTGGAATCGGTCTATGAGCAGCCACACACCACCATCGGCCAGCTCGCCCGGGAGTCGATGATGGCCTGCTGCCGCTACTATGGGCTGGAGACCGGCCGGCGTTTCGTCGAAGTGGGCGAGCTCGGCATTGGTGGTGCCAGCAGCCAGCGGGTGTGCGACATCGTCAAGGCGCTGGGCGGCACGCGCTACATCACCGGCCTGGGCGCACGTCACTACCTGGACCACCAGCTGTTCGAGGACGCCGGCATCCGGGTCGAGTACATGGACTACCGCAAGCAGCCCTACCCGCAGCTGCATGGCGAGTTCACCCCTTATGTCTCCCTGCTGGACCTGATTGCCAACACCGGTCAGCAGGGCATCGCATGCATCGTGTCAGGAACGCAGTACTGGAAGGACTTTTTGCAAAATGAATGAAATCGAAAAATTCAAGGAAGAGGTTCGCGCCAACATTCGCGGCCTGATGGACGACCACGACGTGCAGGCGCTCTCGCGCATCTGGGTGCGCGAGATCGCGCGCCACAAGTACGCCTACAACTTTTCGTGGATGGGCCGCCCCATCATCCAGTTTCCGCAGGACATGATCGCCATGCAGGAGATCATCTGGGCCAGCAAGCCGGACCTGATCATCGAGACCGGCATCGCCCATGGCGGCTCGCTGATCTACTATGCCTCGCTGATGGAGATGATGCAGCTCGATGGCTATGTGCTGGGTATCGACATCGACATCCGCGATCACAACCGCGCCGAGATCGACGCCCACCCGATGCGCAAGCGCATCCAGATGATCCAGGGCTCCTCCATTGCGGCCGACACCGTGGCCGAGGTGGCCAAGCATGTGCAGGGCAAGAAGAGCGTGATGGTGATCCTGGACTCCAACCACACGCACGAGCATGTGCTGCAGGAGCTGCAGCAGTATGCGCCCTTCGTCAGCCCGAACAACTACCTGGTGGTGTTTGACACCCTGGTGGAAGACATGCCGGATGACCTGGTGCATGACCGCCCCTGGGGCAAGGGCAACAACCCCAAGACCGCGGTGCGCGAATTCCTGAAGTCGAACAGCCAGTTCGAGGTCGACAAGGCCATCGAGGCCAAGATCCTGATCACCGTGGCGCCGGACGGTTTCCTCAAGCGCGTGCGCTGACCGTAGCAGCCTGCCAGCGGCGGGCTGCGGGCTGCTATGCGCCTCAGGCCTTGGCCAGGCGCTGCACCACGGCGGCGACGCGCGCGATCTCCTCGGCCGTCATGTCGTGGTAACTCGGCAGGTTGATGGCCCGGCCGGGGATCGCCCAGGCGTGACGGTTGGCCGGACAGTCCTCGAACATCGGCAGGCTGGAGAGCGGGTGGAAGAACACCCGCGCATCCACGTTTTCATCGGCAAACGCCTGTTGCAACGCTTCACGCGTCACGCCGCTGGCCTCATCGAACACCACCGTCGGCATCCAGGCGCCGATCACCGTGCCGGGCGGCTCCGGGTTCAGCTGGACGCCAGGCAGGCCCGCCAACTTCTGTCGGTAGGCCCGCATGATCTCGCGCTTGCGTTCAATCAGCGCCTCGATCCGCTCCACCTGCCCACAACCGATGGCCGCCTGCAGATTGGACATCTTGTACTTGTAGCCCACCACATCGGGCCAGAACTGCTTGGTCTGCCCGCGTGCGCGGCCATGGTTGGACAGGGTGAGCACGCGCTCGTACAGCGCGGCGTCCTGCGTGACAAACATGCCGCCTTCGCCGGTCGTCAAGGTCTTGGTGCCGTGGAAGGAGAAGCTGCCAAAGGCACCCATGCTGCCGGCACGGCGACCCTGGTACTGCGAACCGATGGCCTCGGCCGCGTCCTCGATCACCGGAATGCCGTGACGCTGACCGATGGCCAGCAGCGCGTCCATGTCGCACAGGTTGCCATAGAGATGTACCGCCAGGATGGCCTTGGTACGCGGCGTGATGGCCGCCTCAGCGGCGGCCGGATCGATGCACCAGCTGTCGGGCCGGATGTCGACGAACACCGGCTTGGCGCCCAGGTGCACGATGGGTGCCGCCGAGGCGATCCAGTTGGTGTCGGCCAGGATGACCTCGTCGCCCGGTCCGATGCCCAGCGCTGCCATACCCATGTGCAGCGCCCCGGTGCAGCTCGACGTGGCAATCGCGTGCGCCACACCCAGGTGGGCGGCAAACTGCTGTTCGAAGCGGTTGATGTACTCGTAGCAGCGCTCGCCCCAGCCGTTCTGCGCCGCGTCGGTGGCATAGGCCACCTCGCGCTCGGTGATGGAGGGCTTGGTGTAAAGGATGCGCGGTTTCATGACACTTGCAGCCGCGGCACGGCGGTGACGAACTGGCCGCCCCACTCGCGGATGTAGGCCAGCTGGGTGGTGATCTCGTCGCGCAGGTTCCAGGGCAGGATCAGCACGCGGTCCGGCCGATCGGCCTTGAGGTGCGCCTCGTTGACGATCGGAATGCGGCTGCCCGGCATGCAGTGGCCCTGCTTGGCCGGGTTCAGGTCCACCACATAGGGCAGCAAATCCGGCCGCACACCAGCGAAGTTGAGCAGCGTGTTGCCCTTGGCGGCAGCCCCGTAGGCGCCAACCTTCAGGCCCTCACGCTGCGCTTGCAATAAAAATAATAGCAGCTCACGCTTGATACGCAAGGCTTCCGACTGGAAATTGGCATAGAAGTCGACACCCTCCATGCCGGCGGCGCGCTCCACCGCCAGCAGCTCGGCCACGGCCGGCGCCGGCGTACGCGGCCCGCCGCTGCGCTGGGCGTGCACGCGCAGGCTGCCACCATGGGTGGGCAACTGCTCGACGTCGATCACCTGCAGGCCGTTGGCGGCAAAGATGCGCTGCACACTGCCGAGCGACAGGTAGGAGTAGTGCTCGTGGTAGGCGGTATCGAACTGGCACTCGCGCACCATGCGCATCAGGTGCGGAAACTCGAAGGTCGCCACCCCCGCCGGCTTGAGCAAGACGGCGAAGCCGGCGACGAAATCATTGATGTCGGGCACGTGGGCCAGCACGTTGTTGGCCGCCATCAGGTCGGCCTGCCGCCCCTGCGCCGCCAGCTCGCGCGCCAGTTCGACGCCGAAGAAGCGCTCCACGATCTCGATACCTTTGCCACGCGCCGCTGCCGCGGTGCTGGCCGTGGGCTCGATGCCATAGCAGGGAATGCCAGCCTGCTGCACGTATTGCAGCAGGTAGCCGTCATTGGCGGCCACCTCGGCCACACAGCTCTGCGCGCCCAGACCATAGCGCTGCTGCATGGCCTGCACATAGGCCTGTGCGTGGCGCAGCCACGAACTGGAGAAGGAGCTGAAGTAGGCGTAGTCGGCGCTGAACAGAGCCTCGCGGCCGGCATGGTCTTCGGTCTGCACCAGCCAGCACTGCTCGCACACCAGCAGGCGCAGCGGGTACCAGACCTCGGGCGCATTCAGCGCCGCCGGCGTCAGGTAGGCATTGGACGGCGGCGCGCTGCCCAGGTCGAGAAACGGCCGGTGCAACTCCGACCCGCAATGACGGCACTTCACAGCCGGACTCCTTCAAAGTCAGCAGAGATCATGGGATGGCCCGCGTCGCGCGGCGACAGGTTCTGCACCGGCAGCGGCCAGGTGATGGCCAGCCGAGCGTCGAGCGGGTTCAGGCCGGCTTCGGCCTGTGGCGCATAGGCGGCGGAATGGCAGTACAGCAGTTCGCTGCCCGCCTCCAGCACCTGGAAGCCATGGGCAAAGCCCTGCGGAATCAGCAGCGCACAACCGTTGTCGGCCGACAGTTCTTCGGCATGCCATTGCAGAAAAGTCGGTGAGTCAGCCCGCAGGTCCACCGCCACGTCCCAGACGCGGCCACGCAGGCAACTGACCAGCTTGATCTCAGCGTGCGGTGGCTTCTGGTAATGCAGCCCGCGCACGGCGCCCACCTGCTGCGTGCAGGTGTGGTTGATCTGTGCCACTGGCCCGTACCAGCCAGCGGCATGCAATTCGTCGGCACAGAACAGGCGCGACAGAAAGCCGCGCTCGTCCTGCAGTCGGTTGCGCCTCACCCGCTTCAGGCTGCCAAGCGGCGTGTCCGAGATGCTGAAGCGGCTCATGACACGCCCGCCTCGTAATCAGCCAGCTCTGCCAAGCACAAGGTGCGCGCATCGGCACCGGCATGGTGTTCGCGGTACCAACGCATGGTGCGCGCCACCGAGGTGGTCAGATCCCAGCGCGATTGAACGCCCAGCACCTGGCGTGCCTTGGCCACTTCCAGCGCCAGCCAGCCCGCCTCGTGTGGCCCTTCGGTGCCATCACCCCAGACCACGTCGCCGTCACCCCAGACCTGACGGGCCTGCGCCACCACCGTGCGCACCGTGGCGGCCTCGGCTGTGGCGGGGCCGAAGTTGTAGGCCCCGGCGTCCTGCGGCCGTTGCCACAGGTGCTCGCCCAGCCGCAGGTAGGCCGCGAGCGGCTCCAGCACATGTTGCCAAGGACGGATCGCTTCCGGACGACGAATTTCCAACGGGCGCCCGGCTTGCCAGGCTCGCACGGCGTCAGGCAACAAGCGGTCGGCCGACCAGTCGCCGCCGCCGATCACATTGCCGGCACGGGCCGTGGCCAGCGCGACACCGCGTTCGTGCAGAAAAGAGGCCACGTAGCTCGCGGTCACCAGCTCGGTGGCGGCCTTGCTGGCGCTGTAGGGGTCATGACCACCGAGCGCATCGCCCTCGCGGTAGGGGTAGACCCACTCGCGGTTCTGGTACACCTTGTCGGTCGTGACCACCACCACCGAGCGCACGCCATCGACCTGGCGCAGGGCGTCCAGCAGGTGGGCGGTGCCCATCACATTGGTGGCAAAGGTTTCCAGCGGTGCGCGGTAGCTTTCACGCACCAGAGCCTGTGCAGCCAGATGCAATACGACTTCCGGTTGCGCCTGCCGCACCCGCTCGGCGACCAGCGCCGCATCGCGCAGGTCGACCGTCTGGCTGTCCAGCAGTTCGCCGATGCGCGCGGCCTCGAACAGATTGGGCGTGGTGGCCGGCGCCAAGGCCAGTCCCGTGACCTGCGCGCCCAGGCGCTGCAACCACAAGGCCAGCCACGCGCCCTTGAAACCGGTGTGGCCGGTCAACAGCACGCGCTTGCCGCGCCAGAAGGCGGCGTCGGGCAAGGCGGAATGCGCCACGTCCGACATCACCACACTTTCCAGGGCGCGCGCCCCGACTGCCAGAGGTCTTCCAGCAGGTTCTTGTCGCGCAGCGTGTCCATAGGCTGCCAGAAGCCCTGGTGCTCGTAGGCCATGAGCTGACCTTCATTGGCCAGGCTGGTCAGTGGTTCGCCCTCCCAGCTGGTCGGGTCGCCCTCGATGCGCGCGATGCAGCGCGGCGACAGCACGAAGAAACCACCGTTGATGAGACCGCCATCGCCACGCGGTTTCTCAGTGAACCCGGCCACGCGGGCACCGTCCATCTGTAACGCACCGTAGCGCCCAGGCGGCTGCACCGCCGTGACGGTGGCCAGCTTGCCGTGCGCCTTGTGAAAACGGATGGCTTCGGCGATGTTGACGTCGGCCACGCCGTCGCCGTAGGTAAAGCAGAACGCCTCTTCCTGGGCCAGGTAGTCAGCCACACGGCGCAGACGGCCGCCCGTCATGGTGTTGTCGCCGGTATCGACCACCGTCACGCGCCACGGCTCGGCATGCTTGCGGTGCACTTCCATCTGGTTGTTCGCCATGTCGAACGTCACGTCCGACATGTGCAGGAAGTAGTTGGCGAAATATTCCTTGATGACATAGCCACGGTAGCCGCAGCAGATCACGAAGTCGTTTACGCCATGGGCGCTGTAGATCTTCATGATGTGCCACAGGATGGGCTTGCCGCCGATCTCGATCATCGGCTTGGGCTTGAGGTGGGTCTCTTCGGAAATCCGGGTGCCCAGACCACCCGCCAGGATCACGGCCTTCATTGCTTGCTCATCTCCCATTGCTGGAACATCTGGCTGTACGCCTGCTCGATGCGACGGGCAAATGCCGTCTCGTTCATCATGGCGCTGGCTTGCATCTGCGGCCGCAACTGGGCACGGATCTGGGCCAACTGCCCCAGATCGGACGCCAGTGCCACGGCCTTCTGAATGTACTCTTCTTCGCTGGCGGCAATCCACTCCGGATGGCCGACGCCATGCAGCACCGAACTACCCAGGCGTCCAACGCTCGGGCGGCCTGCCAGCGTGATGTAGGGCACACCGAGGTAGAGGCTTTCGAACAGCGTGGTGCCGGAGTTGTGCGGGAAGCAATCCAGCCCGATGTCCATACCGCGCACCACGTCCCACGGCGGGCTGTGGAAACCCACCTCCAGTTGCTCGCGCGTCACGCCCTGCGCCTCGAACTTCTGCAACAGCGCTTCACGTACACCCTCGTCCTTGTAGGAACTGCTGTCGATCACCAGCTTGGCGCCGGGCACGCGCTTGAGGATCTCCGACCACACCCGGACGGTGCGGTGGTTGATGCGGATGGCGCGCGTGAGCGTACCGAAAGTCACATGACCGCGCTGCAGCGCCGGCAATGCATTCACCTCCCCCATGTCGCCACGCGGACGGTAGGCGTAGGAACCCTGCGGAACACGCCACGGTGTTTCGGCAAACAGATGTTCGCTGCCGACCGGCGAACTGGGCTCGTCGGTCAGGAAGTAATCGATGGCCTTCAGGCCAGTGGTGTAGCCGAACCCCATCCAGCTCACCGACACCGGCGCCGGCTTGCGAGCGAACACGCCCAGGCGGTTGCCGGCCGTATGGCCGGCCAGGTCCACCAGGACGTCGATGCCGTCAGCGCGGATGCGCTCGGCCAAAGCCTCGTCGCTCATGCCATTGGTCAGTACCCAATGGTCGACGTAGCTCTTGTAACGCCGGCTCAGGTGGTCTTCGCGCGGCAGGTCGGCATAGGCGTATACCTCGACCGCTGCATGGTCATGGTTGGCCAGCAAGGGCTCGACAAAGAACTGGACGCTGTGGTTCTTGAAGTCAGGCGACACATAGCCTACCTTCAGCCGGCGTCCGGCAGTCGGCGGGTTGTCATGCGCACGCCACATGTGCCGCAAGGGCTCGCCATAACGCTGGTCGTATTCCTCATACGCCTGGTAGATGGCTTCGGCGCTCAGATCCGGGTCGTAATTGAGGACGAACAGGTAGTTGCCGTAGGTGCCCAACGCGTCCCGGGAATTCGCCAGCGCCTGGCGGTAGTAGCCCAGCGACTCCGCGATCCGCCCCTGCAGCTGCAACGTACGTGCCAGCGTACCCAGAAACACGGGGTTCTGAGGCGCCAGCGCCAGCGCCCTGCGGGCATACAGCTCGGCGTCGTCCTGGTGCGCACGGTCCTGCAACACGAGCGACAGGTTGTTGAGCGCCTCCTGCAGGTCAGGCTTGAACTCCAGTGCCTTCTTGTAGGCCGCAATCGCCTCGTCATGCCGCCCCATCTCGCTCATGGCCAGCGCCAGCTGGAAATGGAAATCGTGGTCCTCATCCTTGTTCTTCAGGGCACTGCGGTAAGCCGTTTCGGCCTCCTCCATGCGTCCGAGCCGCACGAGCACCTTGCCCAGGCCGCGATAGGCCTCGACCTGGTTCGGCAAGGCCTGAATGGCGCGGCGCCAATGGGTTTCCTCCTCCACGCGGTCGCCGACCTCGCCCAGGAGATACCCCAGATTGAGATAGGCCTCCGCCAGATCGGGCTGCAGGGCAATGGCCCGCCGGTAATACGCCGCCGCCTCCTGCAGCTTGTGCTGCTTCCACAAGGCGTTGCCCAGGTTGTTGAGTACCTCGACATCCGTCGCATCATGCTGCTCCAGCCGCCGGAAGCAGGACTCCGCCTCCTGCCAGAAACCCAGCTTCTCGTAGCTCAAACCCAGGTTGAACTGGGCGTCCATATCGTCAGGCAGCAAGGCGGCGGCAGCCTGCTTGGCCTGCAACGCCCCCTTCAGGTCACCCTGCTTCTGACGGAAGGCGCCCAGCAGTTTCCATCCCGAGCCGTGCTGCGGATGCTGTTGGACCAAGGCCAGGGCACGGGCCTCGCCCTCGCGGAAGTCGCCGCGCTGGAACAGCGCGACCAGCTGCCGCAGCTCGTCTTCCAGCGACATCGTGCCCGGTTCGACGGGCTGCCCGCTGTCGCGCCAGCGCTGGAACATCTGGCCATAGGCCTGCTCGACCCGGCGGGCAAAGGCCGCCTCGTCCATCACCGGACTGGCCTGCATCTGCGGCCGCAGCGTGGCACGAACGTGCGCCAGCGCCGGCAGATCGGCAGCCAGCGCCACGGCCTTGTCGATGTAGTCATCTTCGCTCTGCGCCACCCACTCCGGGTGGCCGACGCCATGGAGGATGGAACTGCCCAAGCGGCCCACGCTTGGGCGATCGGCCAGCGTGATGTAGGGCACACCCATGTACAGGCTCTCGAACAGAGTCGTGCCGGAGTTGTGCGGAAAGCAATCCAGGCCGATATCCATGCCCCGCAGCACGTCCCACGGTGGGCTGTGGAAGCCCACCTCAAGTCGGCTGCGCGCCACGCCCTGTGCCTCGAACTTCTGGAGCAGCGCTTCGCGCACGCCCTCGTCCTTGTAGGAGCCGCTGTCGATCACCAGCTTGGCCCCGGGCACGCGCTTGAGAATCTCCGCCCACACCCGGATGGTGCGGTGGTTGATGCGGATGGCGCGCGTGAGCGTTCC
>JAYRLJ010000259.1:0-4632 GCA_041905305.1 Hylemonella sp.
GGCCTGGCGCCCGTGCTGGGTAACCAGCACATCCGTGTGGCGACGGTGCGGGGTTTTCCCACCGCGAGCTGGCCGGGGATCCTGGACGACCTCAACCGGCTAGGCTTCGCGTACCGCTGGTGCACACGCTTCCTGTGCATGGACAAGGCCGAAGCCGAGAAGGAACTGCGGCGCCTGCGCCGCCAGTGGTTCGCCAAGCGCAAGAACATCGTGGCGCTGCTGCGCGAGACCATCTTCCAGCAGGAGTCACCGCTGGTCGATACCGATGCCAGCAACAAGTCGGCGGACGCCGATGCGGCGCTGCAGGAACTGGGTGGCGATCAGGTTGCATTCGGCTACCTCACCGCCACGCTGACGGTGCTCGACGCCGACCCGGCTGTGGCCGACGAGAAGCTGCGCATGGTGGAGCGTGTGATCCAGGGGCGCGGCTTCGTTACCATTCCGGAGACCCTCAATTCGGTGGAGGCATGGCTGTCCTCGGTGCCGGGCAATGCCTATGCCAATGTGCGCCAGCCCATTGTCTCGACGCTGAATCTGGCGCACCTGATGCCGGTGTCGGCAGTGTGGGCGGGGCCGGAGAAGAACGCGCATCTCGGTGGGCCGCCGCTGGTCGTCACGCGCACCGAGGGCGCGACGCCATTCCGGCTCGTGACGCACATCGGGGACGTGGGGCACACGCTGGTGGCGGGCCCCACGGGCATGGGCAAGTCGGTCCTGCTCGCTACGCTGGCTTTGCAGTTCCGGCGCTATCCCGGCTCGCGCGTCTTCGCCTTCGACATGGGGCGTTCGATGCGGGCCACGGTGCTGGGCCTCGGCGGCGAGTTCTACGACCTGGGGGCCGACGGTGAGATCGCATTTCAGCCGCTGGCGCGGATCGACCGCGAAGGCTATCGCACCTGGGCCGCCGAATGGGTAGAAGGCCGGTTGCTGCAGGAAGGTGTGGCGATCGGTCCCGAAGAGCGGGCCGCCATCTGGTCGGCATTGCTCAGCCTCGCCGGCGCGCCGGTGGAGCAGCGCACGCTGACGGGGCTGTCGGTGCTGCTGCAGTCCAATGCACTGCGCCAGGCCCTGGCGCCCTATGTTCTCGGCGGTGCGCACGGCAAGCTGCTGGACGCGGACCATGACCGGCTGGGCGATGCCAGTGTGCAGTGCTTCGAGATGGAAGAGCTGATGCACAGCAAGGCCGCCGTACTGGCCGTGCTGGGCTACCTGTTCGCACGCTTCGATGAGCGGTTCGACGGTGCGCCGACTCTGCTGATCCTTGATGAAGCCTGGCTTTTCCTTGACGACCCGGTGTTCGCCGCGCGCATCCGCCAATGGCTCAAAACGCTGCGCAAGAAGAACGTGTCGGTGATCTTCGCCACCCAGAGCCTGGCGGACATCAAGGGCTCGAGCATCGCGCCCGCCATCATCGAAAGCTGCGCCAGCCGCATCTTCCTGCCCAACCCGCAGGCCACCGAGCCGCAGATTCGCACGATCTACGAGGGCTTCGGGTTGAACACCCGCCAGATCGAGATCGTCGCGACCGCCGAGCCCAAGCGGGACTACTACTACCAGTCGCGCCTGGGCAATCGCCTGTTCGACCTCGACCTGGGGCCCGCCACGCTGGCTTTCGTGGGCGCTTCCACGCCGCAGGACCAGAACGCCATCGACACGGTGCTGGCTTTTGTGGCTTCCTCCAGTCCATCGTCTTCGCCCTTTGCAGACGCATGGCTGCGCCATCGCGGCCTGCACTGGGCCGCGGAGCTGCTGGCGTCATCGCCCGCAGTTACTTCCCTTCCTGCCAACCCCTAGGAGAACTGCCATGCAACTTAGTACCGTTTTCACCACCAGGCTCGCAGCGCTGGCCACCGCCGGCATTCTGTCTTTCGGCGCTGCACAGCCGGCCTTTGCACAGCGCATCGTGTTCGATCCCTCCAACTTCGTGCAAAACACGTTGACCGCCATCCGCACGCTGGAGCAGATCAACAACCAGATCCGGCAGTTGCAGAACGACGCTCGCAACCTGGCCAGCCAGCCGTTCAATGCGGTGGGTCGGCTGCGCGCCAACCTAGCGACCACCCAGCGGCTGATCGCGCAGGCCAAGGGGCTCGCCTACGAGCTGGCGACCATGGACCGGGATTTCGCGCGCCTGTACCCCGAGCAGTACGCCGAGACGGTCAGTGGCGACCAGATGTACCGCGATGCCCAGGAGCGCTGGAAGAATACCCTGCAGGGCCTGCAGACCACTTTGCGTATGCAGGCACAGGCATCGCAGAACTTGGGCGAGGACGAAGGCGTGCTGGCCGACCTGGTGAGCCAGAGCCAGTCGGCTGTGGGTGCCCTGCAGGCGATGCAGGCCACGAACCAGCTGCTAGCCCTGCAGGCCAAGCAGTCCATCCAGGTGCAGCGGCTGCAGATCACACAGGACCGCGCCGCATCGCTGGAACTGGCCCGCCAGACGGCGGCGGCCGAGCGCGGGCGGGAGGTGACGCGCAGGTTCATGGGCACGGGGACGCCGTATTCGCCGCAGACCAGTAGCTTCTACGGCAACTGACCGGGCCAGGCCATGAACGACGTGACGGTCATCGACCGCTTTCTCAACACCTTCTCGCGCTACATCGACTCGGGGTTCGGACTGCTGCAGGGGGAGGTGGCCTTCCTGACTGCCACGCTGATCGTGATCGACATGACGCTGGCGGGGCTGTTCTGGGCGATGGGCCATGCTAGCGGCCAGGGCGAGGACGTGCTCGCCAAGCTGCTGCGCAAGGTGCTGTACGTGGGCGCCTTCGCCTACATCATCGGCAACTTCAACATGCTCGCGGGGATCGTCTTCCGGTCCTTCGCGGGGTTGGGTCTCACGGCCAGCGGTTCGTCTCTGAGCATGGGCAACTTCCTGCAGCCGGGGCGGCTCGCGAAGGCGGGCATCGATGCGGGAACCCCCATCCTCAAGCAGATCAACGACCTGACCGGTTTCCCCGAGGTGTTCGTCAACCTCGCGCCCATCGTGGTGCTGTTCATCGCCTGGTTCATCGTCGTCCTGAGCTTCTTCGTGCTGGCGGTGCAGCTTTTCGTGACGCTGATCGAGTTCAAGCTGACCACGCTCGCGGGCTTCATGCTGGTGCCGTTCGCGCTGTGGAACAAGACGGCGTTCCTCGCGGAGAAGGTGCTGGGCAATGTGGTGTCGTCGGGCATCAAGGTGCTGGTGCTGGCGGTGATCGTGGGCATCGGCTCGGGCTTGTTCGCCGAGTTCAAGGTGCATCCCAGCGAGCCCTCTCTCGACCATGCGCTGGTCATCATGCTGGCGTCGCTGACCTTGCTGGCACTTGGAGTCTTCGGGCCAGGGATAGCCACTGGGCTGGTCTCCGGCGGCCCGCAACTTGGTGCGGGAGCCATGGTCGGCGCGGCAGTAGGGGCGGCAGGTGCTGCCGTTGCCGTGGGCGCCGCTGCAGCCGGCGTCGGCGGCGCGGTGGCTGCGGGTGCGCGCATGGCGCCGGGCGCGGCCCGGCTAGCGGGCAGCGGTGCGCGGGGCGCCAAGGCGGCCTTCGACGAAGGCTCCGCGGCTGCAGGTGGTGGCGTCCGGGGAGCCGCGGCCGGCGTGGGCAATGTCGCCAAGGCCGGTGCGCAAGCCGCCGGGCAGAAGGTGGCGGATGGAGCGCGTTCACTCAAGGAGCGCGCTGCCGCCGCGTTCCGGGCTGAGGATGCGGCCTCGGCATCGAGTGGCGCTGCGGCCGAAGGCAGTGCTCCAGCCGCAGCCACCGTGCAACCGGCGTGGGCCAAGCGCTTGCACCGCCGGCAGCAGCTCACTCATGCCGCGTCGACTGCCGCCCATTCGCTGCGCGGCGGAGATGGCGGCGGCTCAAGCAGTGGTCCAAGCCTTCGCGATTCCGATTCATAAGGAGAACAAGCCATGCGATTCAAACGACCGCAGGTGCGATACGGCGATATGCCGCAGCCTGCGACCCCTTACCAATCGGCCGCCCAGGTCTGGGACGAGCGCATCGGCTCGGCCCGCGTGCAGGCAAAGAACTGGCGGCTGATGGCCTTTGGTTGCCTGTCGCTGGCGCTGCTGATGGCCGGTGGCCTGGTCTGGCGCTCGGCGCAGTCCATCGTCACCCCCTATGTCATCGAGGTGGACGAGGCTGGCCAGGTGCGCGCGGTGGGTGAAGCGGCCACGCCGTACCGGCCGAGCGATGCCCAGGTGGCCTACCACCTGGGGCGCTTCATCGGCCTGGTCCGTTCGCTGTCCATCGATCCCATCGTGGTGCGGCAGAACTGGCTCGATGCCTACGACTACACCACCGACAAGGGCGCGGTCGTGCTCAACGACTACGCACAGGTGAACGATCCGTTCACCCGAATCGGCAAGGAGTCGGTGTCGGTGCAGATCACCAGCGTGGTCCGGGCGAGCGATGCCTCGTTCAACGTGCGCTGGACGGAGCAGCGCTTCGTCAACGGCGCGCCCGCCGGCACAGAGCGCTGGAACGCCGTGGTTTCCACGGTGCTGCAAGCCCCGCGCACCGAGCAGCGGCTGCGCAAGAACCCATTGGGCATCTATGTCAACGGCCTGTCGTGGAGTCGGGAACTGGATGCCGACGAAGGAGCCAAATGATGAATCCCTTGAAACTGCTTTCTCGCATCGGTGCATTCGTG
>JAYRLJ010000260.1:0-2156 GCA_041905305.1 Hylemonella sp.
GGCCTGCTGCCGCCGGGCTGGTAACCCAGGGTGCGCGAAATCTCGTCGGCCACGGCTTGCAGCTTGGGCAACCACTCCTCATCGAGTCGGCCTGTGGGGGCCGAGATGGACAGGCCAGCCACCAGTTTGCCCTGGTCGTCGTAGATGCCTGCAGCCATGCAACGCACGCCCAGTTCAAGTTCCTCATCGTCGCGCGCCACGCCGTACTGGCGTACCTTGGAGAGTTCACGTTCCAGCACCGGCAGTTGGGTGATGCTGTTCTTGGTGTGGCCGGCCAGCCCGGTGCGCGTGGCGTAGGCGCGCACGCGCTGCGGGTCGTCGGCCGCCAGGAACAGCTTGCCGACCGACGTGAGGTGCAAGGGCGCATGGCCGCCGATGGCGCGCACCACCTGCATGCCGGAGCGCTCGCTGTAGGCCCGCTCTACGTAGACGATCTCGTCGCCCTGGCGCACGCTCAGGTTGACCGGCTGGTGGATCTGCTTGTGCAACTCGCGCATGGGCGCCATCGCCGCGTCGCGCACATTGAGCCGGCCCTTGACGAGGTTGCCCAGTTCCAGGAGGCGCATGCCGAGGCGGTAGGTGCCCGGCTGCGGCCGGTCGACAAAGCGACCGATCGCGAGGTCGTTCAGGATGCGATGCGCGGTGGAGGGGTGCAGGCCGGTCTTCTCGCTGATTTCCTTGAGCGTGACGGCTTCTTCCCGAGACGCCAGCACATCCATCAAGCTGAACATGCGCTCAATCACCTGAACGGTCGGGGTCGCGCCAATATCGGGATCTGTTTTTTTCATGTACTACTCCTGAACCGGCTTGATTTTACTTCGTGAAATCCGCTTTTTGCCGCAGGCGACGGATTCACAGGCGGTTCACTTCTGTGGAGCAGCTTGCCAGCGCCCGTCGATCAGCACCTCGTTGGGCGCAAACCGGGCCTTGTAGTTCATCTTCGGGCTGGCCTCGATCCAGTAGCCCAGATAGACATGCGGCAAGCCCAGGCTGCGCGCCTGCTCGATCTGCCACAGCACGTTGTAGGTGCCATAACTGGCACGGGCATCGGGCTCGTAGAAGGTGTAGACCGCCGACAGCCCGTCGTCGAGCACATCGAGGATGGACACCATCTTGAGCGTGCCGGGGCTGCCGTCGGACGAAGGCTCGCGGAACTCCACCAACCGCGAGTTGACCCGGCTTTGCAGCAGAAACTGGGTGTACTGGTCGATGCTGTCCTGGTCCATGCCGCCGCCGGCATGGCGACGATTCTGGTAGCGCAGGTAGAGGTGGTAGTGCTCCGGCATGAAACACAGCTTGAGCACCCGTGCCTGCAGTTGCTGGTGCTGCTTCCAGGCTCGGCGCTGGCTACGGTTGGGGGAGAAGGCATCGGCCCGCACACGCAAGGGGACGCAGGCCTGGCAACCGTCGCAATACGGCCGGTAGGTGAACATGCCACTGCGGCGAAAGCCTTTGGCCACCAGTTCGGAATAAACCGCCGTGTTGATCAGGTGGCTCGGCGTGGCGACCTGGGAACGTGCCAGCCGCTGGTCCAGGTAGCTGCAGGGGTAGGGCGCCGTCGCATAGAACTGCAAGGCCTGAAGGGGAAGATCCTTGAGGTGCGTCACGTGGGCTCCGGCGGCGAAACACTGAGGTGATGCCAGTATAGGGGCTCGAACCGCCAGGCGGGCGCAGGCGCGGTGCGGGCCTGCTGCACCGCGGCCAGGAAGTCGGCGCGTGGCATTTCCCGAGCGCCGAGCGAGGCCAGATGGCGTGTGTTTTGCTGGCAGTCGATCTGAGGGATATCGTGGTGGCGGCAGAAGCAGACCAGCGCGGCCAGCGCGATCTTGGAGGCGTCGGTGGCGCGTGCGAACATCGACTCGCCGAACACCGCTCGACCCAAGGCCACGCAGTACAGCCCACCGACCAGCCGGCCGTCCACCCATGTCTCCACGCTGTGCGCAAAGCCGGCGCGATGCAGGGCACAGTAGGCCTGCACCATGGCCGGCACGATCCAGGTGCCCGATTGGCCCTCGCGCGGGCTGCTGGCGCAGGCCTGGATCACCTGGTCAAAAGCGGAGTCGATGCGGATCTCGCACGCCGGCGTGGCGCGGAATTTTTGCAGCGTCTTGCGCAGCGAACGGTGCAGGCGAAAGTCGGGTACCTTGAGTACCATG
>JAYRLJ010000260.1:2166-4625 GCA_041905305.1 Hylemonella sp.
GGCTCCACCACAGGATGGGCTGGCCGGCACTGAACCAAGGGAAGATGCCCGCAGAATAGGCCTTGCACAAGGTCGGCACATCAAGCTGCCCACCTGCGGCCAGCAAGCCAGGCACCTCACTGTCGTGCCCCCAAGCCTGCGACACCGGTGGGAAATCATCGCCTGGCTCCAGCCAGGGCAGGGGCGTGGGGCGTTTGGGCATGCGGGAACTGTAATCGAGACCGGAAACACTTCGGGGAGCCGGTAGAATACGCAGCTTGTCGGGGCGTAGCGCAGCCTGGTAGCGCATCTGCTTTGGGAGCAGAGGGTCGTACGTTCGAATCGTATCGCCCCGACCATGTCTCACGATCTCTGCCCGTAGCTCAGTTGGATAGAGCAACAGCCTTCTAAGCTGTGGGTCGGGGGTTCGATCCCCTCCGGGCAGGCCAGTGAACCTCCTTGGACAAGCAGCCTCTCCAACGCCTCGTTCAACGTTCAGCCCGCAGCCAGTTGTGCGCGGGCCATATCGCGAAACTCGGTAGGGCGCAGGCCGGTCTGCTTCTTGAAGAAGCGGCCGAAGTAGGCCTCATCCGCATAGCCCAGTTCCGCCGCCACCTGCTTGATGCTTAGCGTGGAATAGACCAGCTCGCGCTGGGCTTCATGGATCACGCGGGCGTTGATGGCATCCAGTGTGGACATGCCCAGCACTTCCCGGCACAGGCGAGTGAGCTGGCCGGGCGTGACGCCGAGCTCCTGTGCGCATCTCTCCACCGTCAGTCGCTGGCGGCAGCGCTCATCCAGCAGGGCGCGGAAGCGCTCAATCTGAGTGGCCTTGCGCGTGCGTGCCAGCTCTGCCTGGTTCTCCGCGCTTTGGCTAATGCGCGCAATCTGCACGAACAGCGCGACCAGCAGCGACATGCCGGCCGCTATCTGTCCCGGGTTGTGGGTGGCCGCCTCGCGCTCGATGGCCTCGAACAGCGGCATCAGTGCCTCGGCATGGCGGCTGCCAGGCGCCACCTCCAGCACCGCCGGCGTCCGGATGTAGCGCAGCAGTTCGGGGGCGGCCACGGCAGCCAGCGATTCGAGCGGGCGCTGCGCAGCGGTGACCACCGGTCCCAGCATGTCTGGCGCGAAATGGAAGCCGTGCACCGAGCGGGCCGGCGCAATGATGAGGCAGGGCGGGCGCAGCACCCACTTGCGGCCGTCGATAAAGGTTTCACCGCCGCCGCGCACCGGGTACAGCACCTGTATCAACGCGTCGTGGAAGTGCGGTGCGATCTCCCAGTTGAAAAGGCTGGACCGCTCTGGAATTTGCTCGATGTGCACCAGGTCCTGCCACGCGGGCTGGGCCTGTGTGCCATAGAGCGCGAAGTTGGGCACGCTTTTCATGGTGATGGGCGCGGGAAAAGAAATGCATGAATTGTCCTGTCATAGGCCTACTTTGTCTATTGAGGCTGACAGCCCGGATGCGGATGATCAGGGTCATGCAAATGCAGGAGGTAAGGGCATGAGCCAGGGATCAGTGGGGCAGGGTGGACGCCTCCGAAGGGAAGAAATGGCGTCTAAGGGTTTACCCGAAATGAGTGATTTGTGCGGTGACTGGCTGGGCTTGGCCGGGCAGGTTTGCGTCGTTACGGGCGCGGCCAGCGGCATCGGCGCGGCCATCGCGCAGGGGCTTGCGGCGGTGGGGGCGCAGGTGGCGTTGCTGGATCGCAATGCCAGCGGCGCCGAGCAGCAGGCGCAGGCACTGCGCGCACAGGGGGCCATGGCACTCGCGGTGGCTTGCGACATCACCGACGAGGTGGCGGTGCGTACGGCGGCGCAGCGCGTGCGTGCCGAACTCGGTCCCAGCCAGGTGTTGATCAACAACGCAGGTTTCTTGCGCGCAGGTGCGCTGGAGGCGGTGTCGCTGGCGGACTGGAATGCGGTGCTGGCCGTCAACCTCACGGGTTACCTGCTGTGCGCACGCGAGTTCGTCCGCGACATGCTGGCAGCAGGGCGCGGCAGCATCGTGCACATCGCCTCGGTGGCGGCGCTGCATCCGCAGACGCACAGCGGCGCCTACAGCCCGAGCAAGGCCGGTGTGCTGCTGCTGTCGCGTCAGATGGCGGCCGAGTGGGGTCCGCAAGGGGTGCGCAGCAACGTGGTCTGCCCCGGGATGATCCGCACCCCGCTGTCGGCGAAGTTCTACGAGGAACCGGGCTTCGAGGCCCGGCGTGCCGCGGTGACGGCAAGCCGCCGCGTGGGCGAGCCGGAGGACATCGCCAACCCGGCGATCTTCCTCGCCAGCGCGCGCGCGGCCTATCTCAACGGCGCCGAGTTGCTGGCCGACGGCGGCCTGGGCTGCATGTTGATGGACATGGTGCCGCGCCCCGGTTTCAACCAGACGGCGCAGGCCTGAATCACAGACGAGGAGAAGCAGATGTCCCAGGATATTGAATGCGATGTGGTGGTAGTGGGCTCCGGCGCGGCTGGGCTGG
>JAYRLJ010000261.1:0-4621 GCA_041905305.1 Hylemonella sp.
CCTGCCGCTTTGCGCCGGGCACGCTGACGGCCATCGTTGGCCCCAATGGCGCGGGCAAGACGACCTACTTCAACCTGATCTCGGGGCAACTCCAGGCCACGGCCGGGACGGTGTCGCTGAATGGGCACGATCTGTCTTCCCTGCCGGCTTCGGCGCGCACACGCGCCGGCCTGGGGCGGGCGTTCCAGCTGACCAACCTGTTCCCGAACCTGAGCGTGCTGGAGAACATCCGGCTGGCAGTACAGGCTTCGCTCGATGGGCCGCACCGGCGCGGCCTGAACCTGTGGAGCATCTGGAGCGACCACGCCCGGCTGACCGAGCGGGCCCACGCCATCCTCGAGTCGGTGGCGATGGCACGGCAGCAGGATGCGCCGGTGGCCAGCCTGCCGCACGGCGACCAGCGCAAGCTGGAAGTGGCGCTGCTGATGGCACTGGATCCGCAGGTCTACATGTTCGACGAACCCACGGCCGGCATGAGCCACGACGAAGCGCCGGTGATCCTGAACCTGATCCGTGCGCTGAAAAAAGACAAGACCAAGACCATCCTGCTGGTGGAACACAAGATGGACGTGGTGCGTGAATTGGCCGACCGCATCATCGTGCTGCACAACGGCACGCTGGTGGCCGATGGTGAGCCGGCGACCGTGATCGCCTCGCCGGTGGTGCAAGAGGCTTACCTGGGCGTGGCCAAGGAGCAAGCATGAGCGATATGTTGTTGACGCTCGAAGGCGTGCACACCCACATCGGCGCCTACCACATCCTGCACGGGGTGGACCTGCAGGTGCCGCGCGGCCAGCTGACCATGCTGCTGGGCCGCAACGGTGCCGGCAAGACCACCACGCTGCGCACCATCATGGGCCTGTGGCAGGCCTCGCAGGGTCGCATCACCTTCAACGGCCACGACATCACGCGCCTGCACACGCCGGCCATCGCGGCGCTGGACATTGCCTACGTGCCGGAAAACATGGGCATCTTCGCCGACCTCACGGTGAAGGAGAACATGCTGCTGGCGGCACGCCAGGCCCGGCATGCCCGCGACATGGACGAAGAGCGCCTACAGTGGATCTTCAAGCTGTTCCCGGCCGTGGAAAAGTTCTGGAACCATCCAGCCGGCAAGCTGTCGGGCGGGCAGAAACAGATGCTGGCGGTGTCGCGTGCGATTGTCGAACCGCGCCGCCTGCTGATCGTCGACGAGCCGAGCAAGGGGCTGGCGCCGGTGATGATCGACAACATGATCACGGCCTTCGAGCAGCTCAAAGCCAGCGGCGTGACCATTCTGCTGGTGGAGCAGAACATCAACTTCGCCAAGCGCCTGGGTGACCGGGTGGCCGTGATGGACGACGGCCGCGTGGTGCATGCCGGTGCCATGCAGGCGCTGGCCGAGGACGAGGCATTGCAGCAATCGCTGCTGGGGCTGGCGCTATGAGCAAGGATTTCGATTACAAGCCGCTGTTGCTGGTGCCCTTGCTGGCATTGGCCGCGTTGCCCCTGATCGGCTCGGGCTCGACCTGGCTCACGCTCACCGTGGCAGGGCTGGCCATGGGCATGATCGTCTTCATCATCGCCTCCGGCCTGACGCTGGTGTTCGGTCTGATGGACGTGCTCAACTTCGGCCACGGCGTTTTCATCGCGCTGGGCGCCTTCGTGGCCACCAGTGTGCTGGGCGCGATGGGCGACTGGACCGGTTCGGCCGAGCTGTGGCGCAACCTGGTGGCCGTGCTGCCAGCCATGCTGGTAGCGATGGCGGTGGCCGGTGCCCTGGGGCTTGCGTTCGAGCGTTTCATCGTACGGCCGGTCTATGGCCAGCACCTCAAGCAGATCCTCATCACCATGGGCGGCATGATCATTGGCGAGGAACTGATCAAGGTGATCTGGGGGCCGCTGCAGATCCCGCTGCCGTTGCCCGAGGGCATGCGCGGCGCACTGGCGCTGGGCGAGGCCTCGATCGAGAAATACCGCGTGATCGCGGTGGTGGTGGGGCTGGCGGTGTTCGCCGTGCAGGCCTGGACGCTGTCGCGCACCAAGATCGGCCTGCTGATCCGCGCCGGCGTGCAGGACCGCGAGATGGTCGAGGCGCTGGGCTACCGCATCCGCCGCCTGTTCGTCGGCGTGTTCGTCATGGGCAGCGCGCTGGCGGGTCTGGGCGGCGTGATGTGGGGCCTGTACCAGCAGAACGTGGTGCCGCAGATGGGCGCGCAGGTCAATGTGCTGATCTTCATCGTCATCATCATCGGCGGCCTGGGCTCGACGGCCGGCGCCCTGATCGGCGCGCTGCTGGTCGGTCTGATGGCCAACTACACCGGTTTCCTGCTGCCGAAGGTGGCCTTGTTCTCCAACATCGCGCTGATGGTGGCCATCCTGCTGTGGCGGCCGCAAGGGGTCTACCCCGTGGCGAATAGATGATGAAGTACCCCCAGGCTCCGCTTCCTTCGTTCGCTGCGCCACCCCCCTTGCAGGGGGCAACGCCAGTGGCCCGGCCAAGCCGGTTCCACGGCGTTCCCCGTTTGCTCCCCCTCATTCGCCGCCAATCACGTGCGGTGCCGGAGTTATCGTGCTGACCAGAATCCTTTCCAACGACCTGCCGCGCAGCCGCGTACTGGCGGTGCTGCTGGTCCTGCTGCTGCTCGCGCTGGCCTTTGCACCCTTCATCGCGCCGGGTGTGAAGGCGCTCAACGTCGCCGCCAAAGTGCTGATCTTCGTCGTGCTGGTGGCCAGCTTCGACTTGCTGCTGGGCTACACCGGCATCGTCAGTTTTGCGCACACCATGTTCTTTGGCATCGGCGCCTATGGCATTGCCATTGCCAGCACCCTGCTGGGGCCCACCTGGGGCGCGCTGGGCGTGGGGCTGGTGGCGGCGTTGCTGCTGTCACTGCTGCTGGCGCTGGCCATCGGCCTGTTTTCCTTGCGCGTGCGTGCCATCTTCTTTGCCATGATCACGCTGGCCGTGGCCTCGGCCTTCCAGACCCTGGCCTCGCAGCTGTCGGAGCTCACCGGCGGCGAGGACGGGCTGAGCTTCAAGCTGCCTGAGTGGCTGTCGCCCAGTTTTGAGCTGTTCGAGGAGCCGGTGCTGGGCGTCATGCTCGACGGCAAGCTGATCTGCTACTACCTGCTGTTCGTTGTGGCCTTGGTGCTGCTGCTGGCGTTGCTGCGCATTGTCAATTCGCCGTTCGGCCGTGTGCTGCAGGCCATCCGCGAAAACGAGTTCCGCGCCGAGGCCATCGGCTACCGCGTGGTCGTTTACCGCACGCTCTCCAGCGTACTGTCGGCCCTGTTTGCCTGTCTGGCCGGCGCCATGCTGGCGCTCTGGCTGCGCTACAACGGGCCCGATACCTCGTTGTCATTCGAGATCATGATGGACGTGTTGCTGATCGTGGTCATCGGCGGCATGGGAACGATCTACGGCTCAGCCATCGGCGCGGTGCTGTTCGTGGTGGCGCAGAGCTATCTGCAGGACCTGCTGCGCCTCGCCAGCGAGGCCGCTGCTGCCGTGCCTCAACTGGCGGCCCTGCTGTCGCCCGATCGCTGGCTGCTCTGGCTCGGCCTGCTGTTTGTGCTGTCGGTCTATTACTTTCCTACTGGTGTGGTCGGGCGCCTGCGTGCGGCGGCGGCTCAAGGAGGCGCACGATGAACCCTACCTCGAATTACCTGACCCTGGCGGGTCGTGAAATCCACTACATGGAGTGGGGGGCCGGCAACCAAGAGACCGTGATCGCCTGGCATGGCCTGGCACGCACCGGGCGCGACATGGACGAGTTGGCCGGGCATCTCAGTGCCCATGGCTACCGCGTGATCTGTCCCGACACGCTGGGGCGCGGCTTGAGCCAGTGGAGCCCGGTGCCGCAAGAGGAGTATTGCCTCGCGTTCTACGCGCGCCTGGCGGCCGAGCTGTTTGCGCAGCTGGCAATTGAGCGTGCGCACTGGGTGGGGACGTCGATGGGGGGCGCCATCGGTACGGTGTGTGCCTCTGGTCTGTTCCAGCCGCAACTGAAAGCGTGCATCCGCAGCCTGGTGCTCAATGACAATGCGCCGGAACTGGCCGATGCGGCCATCAAGCGCATCCGAGCCTATGCCGGCAATCCACCGGCGTTCGAGACCGTGCGCGAACTGGACGCCTTCTTCCGCCAGGCCTACAAGCCCTTTGGCTGGCTGAGCGATGCGCAGTGGCGTCGCCTGACCGAAACCTCCACCCGCCGTCTGCCAGATGGCCGCGTGACGCCGCATTACGATCCGGCCATGGTGCAGCAGTTCGAGCATCGGCCCGATGACTACCTGATCTGGAATCATTACGAGCAGATCGATATTCCGGTGCTGCTGCTGCGCGGTGCGGAGTCGGATCTGGTTCTTCCGGACACCGTACTGCAGATGCAGAAATGCGGTCCAGGCAGCAAGGGGCGTTTGCAAGCAATCGAGGTGCCGGGATGTGGCCACGCGCCGGCGCTCAACGTGCCGTCTCAGCTGGACGCTGTGCTGGACTTCATCCGCCGCAGCGGTTGACAAGCCGGCGACACGACCAGGTCGTCCGCTTGGCACAATGCAGGCTCGATTCAAAAACGAGGAGCGGACATGAGTTTGACCATCTACGGCATCAACGCCTCGCGCGCGATCCGCCCGCTGTGGGCGG
>JAYRLJ010000262.1:0-4602 GCA_041905305.1 Hylemonella sp.
GCCGGAGCGCTTGTCGACGATCTCGAAGCCCTGGCGCTGTAGCGCCGGGGTGTCGGCCGTGGCCTCGGTGCTTTCCTCGTGCTCGACCGCTGCCAGGTGCGTGACCGTGAAGGATTCCGAGTCGTAAAGCATGTGCATGGTGTTCGCTACTCCCAACGTCTTGCAACGCAGGTGGGGTTCCGACCTGCAATTTCAAGCCTGGGTACAGCGTACCACCGATCCGGCCCCCGTGTGCGCATCAAGGCGCGCTGCTGCTGCGCCACTGCTGGTCGACGTAATCGCCGTTGTCCTGGGTCAGCCGGATGCGCACCGGCAGGTAGCCCTGGGCCGGCGCCAGCCAGATCTCCACGTTCAGGTCGTGCGGCCGATTCGGTGTACGGGTGAGCTTGAGCGTGTCCTGGTCGCCGCCCGGCAGGCTGAGCCGCTCGTCGCCGTCGACCACAAAGCGCCAGTTATCGGATTCGCGGGCACCCACCGCCTGCATCTCGAAAGTGGTGCCGCGCGGGTAGCGCTGCGGCTCGGCGGCGATCAGGCTGGCGATCTGCATGAAGATGCTGAGCTGGTCCTGCGCACCCGGCTGCAGTGGCGCCTCCGGCGTGTTGGCGCTGAAGATGACCTTGCCCTTGTCGTATTCGAAATGCGCGGCGACCTCGCTGCGCACCTTGTCCGAGAAGCGCTTGGGCGCCAGGCCTTCGGGCGTGATGCGGCCGCGGCTGGTCTGCTTGCGCGACCCGAGCAGGAACAGCCGGACTTCCAGTTCCGCTTCATAGCTCTCGCCATCGTGGCGCCACAGCAGCTCGCCCGTGGCGCTGTAGTTGAACTGCTTGACCTGACCGACGATGTCGTATTTCAGGCGCAACGAGCCCGGCACCAGGGGCGTGGGGGCGGGCGGCGGGGCTGGGGGGGCGGTGGCCTGCGATGGACTGTCGGGCGGGAAGGGCGGGGCTGCCACGCTGGCCTCTGCGGGCTGCGCGGAGGCAGGGGCGGCGACCTCTGGCGTTGGGGTCGATGGTTCCGGTTGCGGCGCAGGCGCCGGTGTGCTGACTGGTGGCGGTGCCGGACGCGGCCGGGGTTGCGGCCGTGCCGCCGGCGCGGGCCGTTCGGGCGGCGGCGTGACGGTGCGGGTGATCAGGGGGCGCTGCAGTGTCGGACTGGGCGGGTCGGGCTGGAAGTCCAGGCCGCCGAGCAACGCCAGGTGGAGCACCAGGGTTGCGGCGCCGAGCAACAGCAGGCGCAACCAGGGTGCCGTGGGCTGTGGCCCGGTGGGGGCGGGATGCGGGCGCATCACGTCACTCAAGCGCGATAGCCCAGCTCGGCGGACAGCTGCTCTGCCGCGGCCCGCAGCGGTGCCGCGACAGCACCGTTCCAGCCGGTGTCGAAACTGGCTACCGAGCCCATGGCGACGATGCCCAGCACCAGGTGGCCATCGAAATCGAACACCGGCACACAGAAGCCGGCGATGCCTGGCAGCAGCGTATCCACCACACGCGCCAGGCCCTGTTCGCGCACTTCCTGCAGCAGTTGCTTGAGCTCGGCTTGCGTGCGCGGCAGGTCGGTGCGGCCGAGCTGCCGTGCGCGTGCCAGCTCCTCGCGCAACAGTGGCGCCACCGCCTCGCGCGACACATGGGCGGCAAAGCAGCGCCCGGTGGCGGACGACAGCAGCGGCATCACATCCCCCAGGCGCAGGTTGACGGTGACCGACTGCGGCGATTCTTCCCAGTGCACGATGGTCGGGCCGTGGTTGCCCCAGACCGCCAGCGCCAGTGTGTGGCCGATGCGCTCCATCAATGCCGGCATGCGCTCGCGCGCCAGCTTCACGGCGTCGAGCCGCGTGATGGCGGCCAGGCCGAGCTTGAGCGCTGCAGGGCCGAGGTCGTAGCGGGTGCTGGCGCCGTCCTGGCTGACCAGGCCGAGGCGCTGGAAGCTCACCAGGTAGCGGTGTGCCTTGGCCGCGCTCATGCCGGCGGCCGCTGCCAGGTCGCGCAGCATCAGCGGCCCGCGCGCGCGCGCCAGCGCGTCGAGCAGGGCGAAGCCGACCTCGACCGACTGGATGCCTGCGCGTGTCTTCTCCATGATCTAATCGCGAGATGCCTTCTGTACGGTGAATGAAACCGGTTTGACGATACTTGACTCAAGAAGACTTCGATGAAGCTTGCAACCTACAAGGACGGCTCGCGCGATGGGCAACTGGTGGTCGTCTCGCGCGACCTGAGCACCGCGCATTATGCGACCGGCATTGCCAACCATCTGCAGCAGGTGCTGGATGACTGGAATTTCCTGTCGCCGCAGCTGCAGGACCTGTACGTCACATTGAACCAGGGCAAGGCGCGCCATGCCTTTCCCTTCGACCCGCACATGTGCATGGCACCGCTGCCGCGCGCCTTCCAGTGGGCCGACGGCTCAGCCTACATCAACCACGTGGAGCTGGTGCGCCTGGCGCGCAAGTCCGAGGTGCCGGCCAGCTTCTACACCGACCCGCTGATGTACCAGGGCGGCAGCGACGACTTCCTCGGCCCCCACGACGATGTGGTGTGCGTGAGTGAGGCGCACGGCATCGACTTCGAGGCCGAGGTGGCGGTGGTCACCGGCGATGTGCCCATGGGCGCCACGCCGGAGCAGGCGCTCGACGGCATCCGCCTGCTCATGCTGGCCAATGACGTCAGCCTGCGCAACCTGATTCCCGACGAACTCGCCAAGGGTTTCGGCTTCCTGCAGAGCAAGCCGGCCACCGCCTTCAGCCCGGTGGCGGTCACGCCCGATGAGCTGGGCGACGCCTGGGAACAGGGCCGCGTGCACCTGACGCTGCAGAGCGTCTGGAACGGCCGCACGGTCGGCATGTGCGAGGCGGGCAGCGAGATGACCTTCCACTTCGGCCAGCTGATCGCCCACCTGGCCAAGACGCGCAATGTGCGCGCCGGCAGCATCGTCGGCTCCGGCACGGTGAGCAACCGCGCCACCGAGGTCAACGGCAAGCAGGAGTGGACCAAGGGCTACAGCTGCATCGCCGAGAAGCGTGCCATCGAGACCATCCAGGACGGCCAGCCGAGCACTGACTACATGAAGTTCGGCGACACCATCCGCATCGAGATGAAGGGCCGCGACGGCCAGTCCGTCTTCGGCGCCATCGAGCAGACGATCGCATCGCTCGGGTAAAGTCGTCTGCGCGTCCAATGACCAGGGAGAGCGTTGCCATGAAACTGAACTGGAAACAGAGCATCCACGGTGCCGGCCTGCTGCTGGTCCTGCTGGCCGCCGGCGTGTCGCAGGCGCAGACGGCGGCGCCGGGCACTTTGCGGGTGCTGGTCAACCCGGGCGACAGCGGTGAACAGTCGCGTGCCGCGGCCTATGGTGCCTGGAAGACAGCACTGGAACAGGCGTTGCGCAAGGAGCGCGTGGCAGGCGTCGCGGTGACGCTGTCCAACGATGCTACCGCCGACCTGCAGGCCACCCGTTCACGTACCCAGGACATCTTCGTCGCGCCGGCACACGTCATCGGCAGCGCGGTGCGCTACGGCTACACCCCGGTGCTGGGGCTGGACAAGCCGATCCAGGCCGTGCTGGTGGCCCCCAAGGACAGCCCGGTCGGCAACCTGGCGCAGGCGGCCGGCAAGCGCCTGGGTCTGCCGCAGCAGGACAGCGTGGTGACCTACCTGCTGCGCGGGGAGGTCAACGCCGCCAACACCACCATCAAGCGCCACTTCGGCACGCTCTACGAGACCCGCTACCAGGAGGCGTTGCTGCCCTGCCTGCAGCTGCGCCGCTGCGATGTGGTGGTGGTCGAGCGTGCGCTGTACGAGCGTTGGGTGGCGGCGGGCGAGCCGCTCAAGGTGGTGCTGGAATCCAAACCGGTGCCGGGCCTGAGCGTGGCCATCCGCGACGGTATCCGTCCGGCACCCGAGGCGCTGGAGGCCTCGCTCAGCGAAGCGCTGGCCGCCGCCGGCCTGCTGCGGGCCGAGAATGCCAAGACGGTGGCGCAGACGGCGGCCGCCTTCGACTACGTTTCCACCCTGGGTTACTTCACGCCGCGCAGCCTGCCGGGCGCCACCGTGACTGACGCCAAGACCGTGGCGCAGTTGATGCAGCGCGGTGCCATCTACGTCGACACCCGCACCGAGCCCGAGTTCAAGGCCGGCCGCGTGCCCGGCGCCAAGCTGGTGCCGTATGTGGAAAAGAGCGCCAAGGAGGCGGACTTCGACGGCAAGCAGGACCAGTTCGACCTCAGCAAGTTGCCCAACGAACGCGCAACCGAACTCATCTTTGCCTGCAACGGCGCCGAGTGCTGGAAGAGCTTCAAGGCCAGCCATGCCGCGCTCAAGGCCGGCTACACCAAGGTCTACTGGTTCCGCGGCGGCTTTCCCGAGTGGCGCAGCGCGGGGCTGAAGACCGAAGGCGGCTAGAACAGCGTCAGCCCAAAAGCAACGGGGGCCGGTGGTGACACCGGCCCCCGTTGTTCATGGGCGCGTGACTCAGGCTTGGCCCTGCATGCGGTCGTGCTTGAGGAAGTACTCCTTGGCCATGGCCACCAGCTGGCCATCGCTCGGGTGGTCGCTGCTGACCACGCCGACGATGGCCTTGGCGATATCCTTGTCATGGCGCTCGCAG
>JAYRLJ010000263.1:0-4599 GCA_041905305.1 Hylemonella sp.
TCCAGTTCGCTCGCCATGGCTTCCACGCGGTGCGGCAGGCTTTGGGCGAGGCGGTCCAGTGCCGGGTGCTGGCCACGCGCGGGAGCCAGTTCCTGCTCCAGGGCGGCGGCGGCATCCCCCTTGCGCAGGGCCCGCAGCAGGTCCAGCGCCATGATGTTGCCGGCACCTTCCCAGATCGAGTTGACCGGCATCTCGCGGTAAATGCGCGCCATCACGCCCTCGCCGCCCTCCTCCACATAGCCGTTGCCGCCCAGGCACTCCATCGCCTCCTGGGCGAAGGCGCTGCCGCGCTTGCAGATCCAGAACTTGGCGATTGGCGTCAGCAGGCGCGCCATGCGCTGCTCATGCGCCTGATCCTGATGGTCAAAAGCGCTTGCCAACCTCATGGATAAAGCGCACGCTGCTTCACTTTCGATAGCAAGGTCGGCCAGCACGTTGCGCATCAGATCGTGTTCGACCAATCTCTTGCCAAAGGCCTGCCGCTGGCGCGTGTGGTGCACCGCCAGCACCAGGGCTTGGCGCATCAACCCGCTGGTGCCCAGGGCGCAGTCCAGCCGCGTCATGGTGCCCATCTCCAGGATCAGTGGCACGCCGCGCCCCTCTTCCCCCACCAGCCAAGCGGACGCCTGCACGAACTCCACTTCGGAACTGGCATTGGCCTTGTTGCCCAGCTTGTCCTTGAGGCGCTGGATGTACAGCCCGTTGAGCGAGCCGTCCGGCAGCACGCGCGGCAGGAAGAAGCAGCTCAGGCCACCTGGCGCCTGCGCCAGCACCAGAAAGGCATCGCACATCGGTGCCGAGAAAAACCACTTGTGACCGGTGAGCCGGTAGCGTGGCCCCCAGGCATCCTGACCGTCCGGCAGCGCATGCGTGCTGTTGGCGCGGACATCGGAGCCGCCCTGCTTCTCGGTCATGCCCATGCCCATGGTTACGCCCAGTTTCTGGCTGTGGGGCTTGAGCACCGGGTCGTAGGTGCGGCTGCCCAGGCGTGGGCCCCATTCGGCGTGGAGGGCGGGGTTGTACCGCAGCGCCGGCGTGGCGGCGTAGGTCATGGAGATCGGGCACAGGATGGACGGCTCCAGCTCGGTGAAGAGCATGAAGCCGGCCGCGCGCAGCACGTGTGCCGCAGCAGTGTGGCCAGCCCAGGGCGTGCCGTGCAGACCCGCCCCGGTGGCCGCCGTCATCAGCGCGTGGTAGCTCGGGTGGAACTCCACCTGGTCGATGCGGTGGCCAAAGCGGTCGTGACTGCGCAACTGGGGCGTATGCACATTGGCCAGCCGTGCATGGTTCTGCATCGCCGGCGTGCCGAGCTCCGCTCCGAGCGCATGCAAGGGCGCCGTGTCCAGCTGCGGCGCATGGAAGGCCAGCGCCTCGCGCAACGGCAGGTTGGTCTCGAACAGGTTGTAGTGCACCAGCGGCACCGGCTGGTTGAAGACCTCGTGCGTCAGAACACTCATGCCGATCTCCTGTCCAGGGCCACCGCGGAGGCGGCGCTGCCGGGCCGCTGGTGGCGCCCCCTGGAGGGGGTGACGCCGCAGGCGGCGCGGGGGTGGTTCAAAGTTTGACCAATTGCTTGCCGAAGTTCCTGCCTTTGAGCAGGCCGAGGAAGGCGTCGGGGGCAGCCTCGATGCCCTGCGCCACCGACTCACGCGGACGCAGCTTGCCGCTGCCTACCAGCCCGCCCAGCTCCTTCAGGGCCTCTGGCCAGACCTCCATGTGCTCGCTGACGATGAAGCCCTGCACCTTGAGCCGGTTGGTCAGGATCAGCTGCGGGTAGGCCATGGGTAGCGGCTGACCATCGTAGCCGGCGATCATGCCGCACACCGCAATGCGTCCATGCGCGTTCATGCGCAGCAGCACGGCGTCCAGCACCATGCCGCCCACGTTTTCGAAGTGACCGTCGATGCCATTCGGGCAGGCAGCCTTCAGCGCCTTGGACAGGGACATGGCGTCCGGGTGTTGCTTGTAGTCGATGCAGGCGTCGAAACCCAGGTCGTTCACCACGTAGTCGCACTTGTCCTTGCCGCCGGCAATGCCCACCACACGGCAGCCGCGCGCCTTGGCCAAGGCGCCGTAGGCGCTGCCCACAGCACCGGCAGCGGCGCTGACCGTCACCGTGTCGCCCGCCTTCGGTTCGATGATCTTCACCAAGCCGTACCACGCCGTGACGCCGGGCATGCCGACTGCGCCCAGGTAATGGCTCAGCGGCACATGCGTGGTGTCCACCTTGCGGATGGCACCCGGCTGGTTGGCATCGACCAGGCTGTACTCCTGCCAGCCGCCCATGCCCACCACCGTATCGCCGGCCGCGAACTTAGGGTGACGGCTTTCCACCACCTCCCCCACGGTGCCGCCGATCATCACCTCGCCCAGCGGCTGCGGCGCGGCGTAGCTCTTGCCCTCGTTCATGCGGCCGCGCATGTAGGGGTCCAGGCTCAGGTAGTGGTGCCGTACCAGCACCTGGCCCTCCGCCAGCGCCGGTGTCTGTGTCGTGACCAGCTTGAAGTTGTTGACGCTGGCCTCGCCCTGCGGGCGGTTGTCGAGCAGCCATTGGCGGTTGGTGGGCATGGTCATCCTCAGGTTCGTCAGTCGGTGGAAATCACGTTCAGCGCATTGCTACCCTTGGGGCCGGTCGGCAGGCGCTTGACGTACTTGAAGGTGCCGGTGGCACGGGCGCAGACCTTGCCTTCGGCGTCATAAATCGTGGCCTCGGTGAAGGCCAGCGTGGCGGTGCGGTGGATCAGCCGACCTTTGCCCGTCAGCTTGCCGCGCGCCGCCTGCATGAAGCTGGTCTTCATTTCGATGGTGACCACGCCCATGTCGGGCTGCACGCTGCGCGCCGCCGTCGCCATGGTCACGTCCATCAAGGTCATGCTGGCGCCGCCGTGCGTGACGTCAAAGGAATTCAGGTGTTCGGGCTGGGGCTCATAGTGCAACTCGGACTCACCGCCCTCGAAACGCTCCAGCGTGAAGCCGAGGTGTTCGACGAAGGGAATGCGCACGCCAAAAGGAATCGACACGGCCTCAACCTCCCGTGACACAGCTGACACCGCCGTCCACCGCCAGCCATTGGCCGGTGATGTGCTTGCCGGCGTCGGAGGCGTAGAGCACGCACAGGCCCTTGAGGTCTTCGTCGTCCCCCAGGCGCTGCAGCGGCGCGTGCTTCTTGAGCTCGTCCACGCCCCAGGCTTCCAGCGTGCCAGCGGTCATCTTGCTCGGGAAGAAGCCCGGGCAGATGGCATTGACGTTAATGCTGTACTTGCCCCACTCGGCCGCCAGCGCGCGCGTGAAGTTGATCACGGCCCCCTTGGAGGTGTTGTAGGCAATCGTCGTCATCTGCGGCGGGTTGCCGCCCAGGCCGGCAATCGAGGCCACGTTGATGATGCGGCCGCTCTTGCGCGGAATCATGCTTTGCTTGCCGATGGCCTGGCTGAGCAGGAAGTAGCCGCGGATGTTGAGGTTCATCACCTTGTCCCAGGCCTCGACTGGATGGTCTTCCGCCGGTGCGCCCCAGGCTGCGCCAGCGTTGTTGACCAGGATGTCGACGTCGCCCATACGCTGCAGCGTCTCGCTCGCCAGACGCTGAATGTCAGCCTCCTTGGCGCAGTCGGCCGCAACCCAGCGCGCATCGATGCCGGCCGACTGAAGCTCGGCCACAGCCTGCTCCAGTTCGTCAGCCTTGCGCGCGCTGAGCATGACGCGCGCACCGGCCTCCCCTAGCGCGTGCGCCAGCTGCAGGCCCAGACCGCGCGAGCCGCCTGTGACGAGCGCAGTCTTGCCACGGAGGTCAAAAAGTTGCTGGATGGTTCTTGCCATGTTGTCTCTCGTGATGGGGAATCAGTGGTCAGGCGCTTCCTTGAGCAGGGAACGCACGTAAAGCAACAACACGCCGATGGCGACGAAGACGCCACCAACGCTCTGGATCGCATCCGCCTGATCCGGCTCGGTCCGGTTCAGGAATATCCCCAGCACGATGGCAAGCAAGCCGCCGTAGATGCAGATCCAGACCAGGCGCTGGATCCACTGCAGGGTCGATTTCGATGCCATCAGAAAGCCTCCTCGGGAAACTCGGCGCAGGTGAGGTCGCGCGCCTGCACCACCTTAAGCCAAGCCTCGATTTTCGGCAATTCATAGCGGAAGAAATAGCGAGCTGCCAGCAGCCGCCCCCGATTGGCCGGCTCATGTGCGGCTACCAGGGCCGACATTGCGACGTCGAGCCAGATCCAGGCCAGCACCGTGTGGCCGAAGGCCTGCATGTAGGGCACGGCGTTGGCCAGCGCCTCGGTCGGCTGCCCGGTCGCCCACGCCGCCTGAGTGGCGCTACCGACGGTTTGCAAGGCACGACGCAGTTCACCGGCATGGTCCGCCAGCTCGCCATGGGCCTTTGCACGTTCGATGGTCGCACTGATGCGCGCAGCCAGCAGCTGCAGGCCACGCCCCTTCTCCATCAGCACCTTGCGCCCCAGCAGGTCGAGCGCCTGGATGCCGTGCGTGCCCTCGTGGATCATGTTCAGACGGTTGTCGCGCCAGTACTGCTCGACCGGGAAATCGCGCGTGTAGCCGTAGCCGCCGTGGATCTGGATCGCCAGCGAATTGGCT
>JAYRLJ010000264.1:0-4597 GCA_041905305.1 Hylemonella sp.
GGCCGTGGCCGACGTCGCAGAACGGGCAGCGGCGGGTGCACTTGTCGCCCATGATCATGAAGGTGGCCGTGCCCTTGCCGAAGCATTCGCCGATGTTGGGGCAGCTGGCCTCTTCACACACCGTCACCAGCTTGTTGCTGCGCAGGATGTCCTTGATCTCGTAGAAGCGCGTGGTGGGCGAGCCGGCCTTGACGCGGATCCAGTCCGCCTTCTTCAGCACCTCGCCGGCCTCCACCTTGACCGGGATGCGCGAGAGCTTGGCTGCGGCTTTCTGCTTGGCGGTTGGATCGTAGGTCTCGACGGATTGCGCTTCGCGCACCGTGTTGGCTTCAGGCGTGCTCATGGGGTCGGGCCCTTTCAGGGCGTCAGCAGGTGGGTGAGCTGGTGGCTCAGGAGGTCGGCAGCGTCCGCCCAGTCGACGGACACCCCAATTGTAGAAAGGTCCACGGTTTGCAGCCCGTGGTAACCGCAGGGATTGATACGCGAGTAGGGTTCCAGGTCCATGGCCACATTCAGTGCCAGGCCGTGGTAGGTGCAGTTGCGGCTGACCTTGATGCCTAAGGCGGCAATCTTGCCCAGTCCGGCAAAGTTGGGCGCCGAGCCGAGCGTGGACTGCTGCGGCCGCTGCGGCAGCGGCGCGTGCGAGGCCGGGTCGTCCAGCCGCACATAGATGCCAGGCGCGCCGGCCACGCGGTGGCCGGTGACGCCGAACTGTGCCAGCGTGCGGATCACCGCCTCTTCCAGCCGGTAGACGTATTCCTTCACGAAGTAGCCGGCGCGCTTGAGGTCGAGCAACGGATAAGCCACCACCTGGCCAGGGCCGTGGTAGGTCACCTGCCCGCCGCGGTTGGTGGCCACCACGGGAATCTCGCCCGGCACCAGGATGTGGTCCGCCAGACCGGCCAGCCCTTGCGTGAAGACCGGGGGGTGCTCGCAAATCCATAGCGCGTCCGGCGTGTCGGCCGTGCGCGCGGTCGTGTAGTCCTGCATGGCTTGATAGGTGGGCGCGTAGTCCACCCGGCCGAGCTGACGCCGTTGCATCGACATGGTCAGAGGACCACCTTGACCATCGGGTGCGTGGAGAGCGTTCGGTACAGCTCGTCGAGCTGTTCACGGCTGGTGGCGGTGATGGTGATGGTCACGCCCAGGTAGTTGCCGCCCTTGCTCTCGCGCAGCTCGATGGTGGTGGCGTCAAACGTCGGATCGAAGGCATGCGCCACCGTGGTCACGGCATGCACGAAGCCGTCGACCTTGTCGCCCATCACCTTGATGGGAAAACGGCAGGGGTATTCGATGAGGCTGTCGGCGCGCGGGTTGCCGCCGGTCGGAGGGGAAGAGGTCATGACTGGGTTTCCTTGTACCACTGCGCCTGGGCGGCGGCCTTGGCGGACTGGTAGCCGGCGTAGAGCCGGGTGTAGATCGGGCCGGGCTGGCCGTTGCCGACCGGCTGGCCATCAAGCCGGGTGACCGGCAAGACCTCCTTCATCGAGGAGCTCAGCAGTACCTCGTCGGCCGCCAGCACCTCGGCGCGGCGGATCGGGCGCAACGCGTAGGGGATGCCTGCCGCCTGGCAGATTTCCTCCAGCAGCCCGTAGCGGATGCCTTCGAGCACCAGGTGGCTCTTCGGCGGGCCGAGCAGCACGCCGTCCTTCACGATCCAGACGTTGCTGGCGGAGGCCTCGGTCAGGAAGTCGTCGCGAAACAGGACGGTCTCGGCCGCGTCGGCATCGACGCTGATCTGCCGTGCCAGCACCGCGCCGAGCAGGCTCACGCTCTTGATGTGCGCCTTGTGCCAGCGGAAGTCGTCAGCCGACACGCAGGCTACGCCGTCGCGCCGCTGCGCCGCGCTCGGTTGCGTCATGCCGTTGCACAGCGCAAACACCGTGGGCGTCAGGCCGGGCAGCATCGCGTGGTCGCGCAGAGCCACGCCGCGGGTCACCTGGAAGTACAGCGTTTGATGGACGTTCTGGGGTTCTGCGCCCGTGCTGCGGGCGTGATCCGCTATCAATCGAATAGCAATCTCCCGCCATTGGGCGGGCGTCAAGGGGTTGTCGATGCGGATCTCGGCCAAGCTACGCGCCAGTCGCGCCAGGTGCTGCTCGAAGCGGAACGGGCAGCCGCCGTAGACCGGAATCACTTCATACACGCCGTCGCCGAAGACGAAGCCGCGGTCCATGACGCTGACCTTGGCGTCGGGCAGCAGCGTGTACTCGCCATTCAGGTAGCAGGGCAGCGGCGGCAGCATGGTGTCGTGGCGGTTCAGCCGAGGAAGGTGATGGCGGCGATGGCCAGCCAGCCGAGCCAGAAGTTCACCGTCACCAGCAGGGCGATCTGGTTGGCGCGTCGACCGCCCTCGGGCCAGTTGGCCGCGGCCACGGCGGCCTGCAGGCGCCGGTAGGGCGAGAAAAAGATGTGGCCGAAGATCAGGCACATCAGCGTGCCGATGCCGGCCATCAGGTGCCAGCCCAGCGGTGCGGCCTGCGCGCCAGCGTGGCCCAGCAGGTAGCCACCGCTGAGCAGGATCACCACCACGGCCAGCCACACCCACAGGAAAAAGCGCCGCAACACGCCGGCCAACAGCAGCAGGCGCTGCGGCGGCTCCAGCGTTTCACCCAAGGCAGGGCGCAGCGCACGCAGCATGAAGGTCATGCCGCCGAGCCAGACGATGGCGGCAACCAGATGCAGAAACTTGAGGAAGGTGTACATGGCGTTGCTGGGCTTTCGTTTTCCGGGTGATCGGAGGACAGCATGACCTGACGTGCAACGGTCTGCCGCGGGCTTGTCCCGGGCCCGGAGTCGGGAATGATCGGGGTTGGGGATATTACTTAGTATAATGAGCGGCTTTGCAAGAGCAGACGGTTGCCAACAGGGTGTCGAAGCTGATGTCTGAAAACACGCCGCAACGCAGGCCGTCGGCCTTTGCTGATGAGACAGATGAGGCGCTGGAGCCCGATTTCAAGCCGCTGACCGCCGACGAGGCGCGTCGCTGGCGCGAGTCGAACCCGGTGCTGTCGCCATGGCGCATCGTCGGGTGGCAGGTGCTGGCCGGCGTGCTGGCAGCGGTCTTGGCCTGGGTCCTGAGCGGGCGTGCCGAAGTGGCATGGTCGACCGGCTACGGGGCGCTGGCGGTATGCGTGCCGGCGGCGCTGATGGCACGGGGTCTGTCGCGGCAAGCGGGTGTGGCAGGTGCCGCACTGGCAGGGTTTTTTGTGTGGGAGCTGGTCAAGATCGCCTTGACGGTGGCGCTGCTGCTGGCGGCGCCCAGGCTGGTCCCGCATTTGAGCTGGTTGGCGCTGCTGGCCGGCTTCGTGGTGGCGATGAAGGTGTACTGGGTGGCCATGTGGCTGCACCCGGCGCGCTCGAAGAGCCGGCGGTAAAGATTTGAATTGACGAACTGGTGATTTATGTCTGCTGAAGCACATGGCCCGACGGCCGGCGAATACATCGTCCACCACCTGCAGCACCTGCAGAAGGATTTCAATTTCCAGAGCGTGAAGCAGACCAGCATCGTCGACTTCAGCATCTTCAATCTCGATTCCGTCTTCTACTCGGTGGTGCTTGGCATCCTGGGTTGCTTCTTCCTGTGGCGCGCCGCGCGCAAGGCCACGGCCGGCGTGCCGGGCCGTTTCCAGGCGGCGGTCGAGATCCTGGTCGAGATGGTGGAAAACCAGGCCAAGGGCGTGATCCACAACGCCAAGAGCCGCAAGCTGATTTCCCCCCTCGCGCTGACCGTGTTCGTCTGGATCTTCCTGATGAACGCGATGGACATGCTGCCGGTCGACCTGCTGCCGCAGATCTGGCACTCGGCCGGTCCGGCCCTGGGCTTCAAGGATTACATGCGTGTCGTGCCCACCGCCGACCTGTCCACCACGCTGGGCCTGTCGTGCTCGGTGCTGCTGGTCTGCCTGTTCTACAACATCAAGATCAAGGGCCTGGGTGGCTGGGCCCACGAACTGATTGCTGCGCCCTTTGGTGACCACTGGGCCCTGTATCCGGTCAACTTCCTGATGCAGATGATCGAGTACCTTGCCAAGACCGTGTCCCATGGCATGCGGTTGTTTGGCAACATGTTTGCCGGCGAACTGGTGTTCATGCTGATTGCCCTCATGGGTGGCGGCTGGGCGCTGTCGGCAACCGGTGTGGGTCTGGCCATCGGCCATGTCATCGCGGGTACCGTGTGGACGCTGTTCCACATCCTGGTGATCACGCTGCAGGCATTCATTTTCATGATGCTGACGCTGATCTACACCGGTCAGGCGCACGACGCACACTGATCAGTCATTCGTTTCCTTTTTCTTTTTTCCACTAACTTTTAGGAGCTTCTCATGGAAAACATTCTCGGCCTCGTCGCACTGGCTTGCGGTCTGATCGTTGGTCTCGGCGCTATCGGTGCCTCGATCGGTATCGCGCTGATGGGTGGCAAGTTCCTCGAGTCCTCCGCTCGCCAGCCCGAGCTGATGAACGAACTGCAGACCAAGATGTTCATTCTGGCCGGTCTGATCGACGCCGCCTTCCTGATCGGCGTGGCTATCGCTCTGCTGTTCGCCTTCGCCAACCCCTTCGTTCTGAAGTAATCAACGGACACCCTTCACGCTAG
>JAYRLJ010000265.1:0-732 GCA_041905305.1 Hylemonella sp.
CCGCGCCAGTTGGGTGCGCTTCACAGCCGACGAGCGCGCCGAGACGCTGGGCCGTTGTCTGGCTGAGGCGTTCGAGTACTTTGGCGGTGTGCCGCAGCATGTGCTGTTCGACAATGCCAGCACCATCGTCACCGAGCGAGATGCCTATGGCGAAGGCCGCCACCGTTGGCACAGCGAGATGCTGAAGATGTCGGAGCGATTCGGATTCACGCCGCGCCTGTGCCGTCCGTATCGCGCCAAGACCAAGGGCAAGGTCGAGCGATTCAACGGCTACCTCAAGGGCAGCTTCTGCGTGCCCTTGGCGGCCAGCCTCAAGCAGGCCGGGCTCAGGCTTGACGTGCAGGCGGCCAACGCCCACATCGGCCGATGGCTGACCGAGGTGGCCAACAGTCGCGTGCACGGCACCACGGGCGAACGACCTGACAGAAGGCTCGCACTGGAGCGCGCAGCCTTGCTGCCCCTGCCAGTCAGGCAACCGGCGGCATTGCCAGCCACACCTGTGCGCAACAGGCCGATTCCAGCCGAGAGCTTGCAGCATCCCCTGTCCGTCTACAACGAACTGCTGGAGGTGCGACTGTGAACCTTCAGCACGAACGCATCGCCACGTTGTGTGGCGCACTCAAGCTCGAGCGCATCGCCAGTGAATGGGCGGCCGTTGCGCAACGGGCAGCGCAGCAACAAGACAGCTTGGGCGACTTTCTGGAGCAGATCCTGACGGTGGAGAACGATGCC
>JAYRLJ010000265.1:742-4596 GCA_041905305.1 Hylemonella sp.
CGGCAACGCTCGGCGCTGGTGAAGATGGCGACGCTGCCGTCCATCAAGACGCTGGAAGAGTACGACTTCGCATTCGCCAGTGGCGCGCCACGCGCGCAGATTCAGGAACTGGCGGCGCTGACCTTCATCGAGCGAGCAGAGAACGTTGTCTTCCTGGGGCCCAGCGGCGTCGGCAAGAGCCATCTGGCACAGGCCTTGGCCTACCGGGCTGCCATGGCAGGCATCAAGACGCGATTCATCACGGCGGCTGACCTGATGCTGCAACTGGCAACGGCACACAAGCAGGATCGGCTCAAGGAGTACTTCAACCGCGCCGTGATCGGCCCTCGGTTGCTGATCGTCGACGAGATCGGCTACCTGCCCTTCGGGCGTGAAGAGGCCACCCTGTTCTTCAACGTGGTGGCCAAGCGGTATGAGCGCGGCAGCATCGTGCTGACCAGCAACCTGCCGTTCAGTCGTAAGCGGTCAATAGACTACGCCCCTTGCGGTTCCTGCTCAACCGTGATGGGCACGTTGTGCCGGTGATGGTCGAGCGAGAATCGCGGTTGTTGCCGCACCTTGCGTTCAATCGATGACCAACCCATTTACCCCGCTATCCGAGGAAGAGTTCGACGAGCTTGACCAGTTCCTGCTCTATGACGTCGACACGGAAGAGGTCATGGTGGCGGACATCATGGATGGGTTCATGCATGCGATTGCTGTCGGCCCGACGACGCTGCATCCAAAGCAATGGCTCCCAAAGATCTGGGGCACCCAGGAGATGATGCCGCCGATGGACTCCATCGAGCATCTGAACCACATATTGGGTCTGGTCATGCGCCACTTCAACAGCATCATTGCTGGGCTGGAATCGGATCCCAGGCAGATCAGCCCTTGCTGGTCAACGATGACGTACGAAGGTGATGAGCGGAAGTATGACGACGCCGAAGGTTGGGCCTACGGTTTTGTTCAAGGCATGAGACTTTGTTGGAATGACTGGCAACCCTTGTTGTCAACGGCTCAAGGGCAGGCATGGTTCAGGCCAATCGCACTGCTCGGCGAAGATGACTTCGGTGAGGACCAGGATGAACTGACCAAGACGCCAGCCATGCGAGCGGAGTTGGCCCTTCAGATCCCGCAGGCCGTCTTGGACATGCATGCTCACTGGCTACCGCTGAGACTGGCTGTCTACGAGCGAGGAGTGGCCAAATCGATGCAGCCCAAGGTGGGCCGCAATGAGCCTTGCCCTTGTGGGAGCGGCAAGAAGTTCAAGAAGTGCTGTGGCGCGGCAGCTGACCTGCATTGACCTCGATTGACTGCACTCAGTCTGTGTTCATGTTGATGCGCCAGGGCAGCAGCGCGGCATAGTCGTCAGCCGTACTGGCCATCGGCAGCCACCTGAACAGGGAGCGCAGATAGCGGTAGCCATCGATGCCGTTGACACGGCAGGTCTGCAGCAGCGAGTACAGGTTGGCACTGGCGTGTGCGCCGGCGACGGTGTCGGCGAACAGCCAGTTGCGCCTGCCCACGCAGAACGGCCGGATGGCGTTCTCCTGAGCGTTGTTGTCGATGCTGTAGCGCCCATCCTCCACGTAGCGCTTGAGCTTGTGCCACTGTCCTGCCGTGTAGTGCAAGGCTTTGCCCAGCAGGCTTTGCGGTAGCACGCTGTGCAGGTTGGCCAACAGCAGTTGTTCGATGTCCTGGATCACCGGCGTGCTGTCGCGCTGGCGCCGCAGCGTGAGCTCGGCCAGGTCGGCGCCATCACGCTTGGCCTGGGCCTCGATCTGGTACAGCTTGCCGATCAGCGCGATGAACCGTGCGGCCAGTTGGTCTGGTCCGCGCTGGTCCTTGGGGCAGGCCTGCAAAGCGTCGTGGAAGTAGCGTCGGCAATGCGCCCAGCAGGCCAGGTGCACAAGCTGCTGCGTCTGCGCCACCTTGTCATACACGTCGTAGCCATCGGTCATCAGCACCGCACCGGCACGGATGCCGGCGTACAGCCCCATCGCGGTGGCGGCCGAGCGGCTGGGCGCGTAGCTGAACAGCCTGATCGGTGGCCCGGTGCCATCCCGGCCTGAGCCATCGGTCATCTGCGCCCAGACATAGCTCTTGGTTTGTGCTTTACGCCCTGGCTCCTTGAGCACCTGCAACTCGGTCTCGTCGCCGAACACCAACGGTGCGTCCAGCAGTTCGTCGCGCAGCAGGTTCATCACCGGCTGCACGGCCTGGCCAACACGCACCATGCTGGCGGCCACCGTGTTGCGCGAGATGTCGGTGCCGCCGAAGCGCCCCAGCAGCGCTGCCTGGCGGTACAGCGGCAGCCCGTCGAGGTACTTGGCCGTGGCCATCCAGGCCAGCGCGCACTCGGTGAACAGGCCCTTTGGAATGACTTGCGCGGGCCGCGCGGCCAGCCGCAGCCCGCCGTCACAGCAGGGGCAGGCGTACTTCACCCGCTCGTGGCGGATCACGCGCACCTGCTGCGGGATGATGTCGAGTTGTTCGCTGGTCTCCACGCCAATCTCGCGCAGCGCAGCGCCGTCATGCGGGCACACGCGCTCGCTCTCGGGCAGTTCGTGGCGCACCACCTCACGCGGCAGTGCGGGGTCCAGAGGCTTGCGCCCGCGCTTGGCGCGCCGGTGACCGGGCACATCGATCGCCTCATCGCCGGGCGTGGCCTCTTCGGCGGCCGGCTCTGCCTGCGCACCCAGGCCCTCGGCCTCATTGAAGAACATGTCCTTCTGGTGCTGGCCACTGACCTCGCTGCTGGCGGCAAACAGCTGGCGCTTGAACTTGTTGAGCTGCTCCTTGAGCAGGTCGCGCTCGGTGCGTGTCACACGCAACTCGCCCGCCAGGGCTTCGTTGTGCTGGCGCGCCTCGGCCAGCGCTTGTTGCAGCGCTTGGATCTGTTCGAGGGTGGGCATGTCGGTCATCTGCGATGCAGTGTCCCGGCCTGCAGCCCTCGGCGCCATTCGGATGTGCCGCAATGGCGCAGCACCACCGAAGTGTTCTCAGCCGACCCGCTCGTACCGTCGCATCGGATGTCGCTGCACCACGCCCACATCGATGCCCTCCAGCAGCCAGTGCAACTGCTCGACCGTCAAGGTGGGCACGTCCTGCTCGCTCGGCCAGATGAACCGGTCCTGTTCCAGCCGCTTGAGCAGCAGCCAGAACCCGTTGCGGTCCCAGCCCAGCACCTTCACCCGGTCGCGGCGGCGGTTGCTGAACACGTAGATGCAGGCGGCAAACGGGTCCAGCCCAAGGGCTTGCTGTACCAGCGCCGCCAAGCCGTTGATGTTGAGCCGGAAGTCCACCGGTGCGCGGTGCAGGTAGACCTTCAGCCCTTCGTCGAGACGGAACACCGCAGCCTCCCCAGTGCTTCGATCACCGCGCCGACGTGCCGGACGTCGATGCCTCCAAGTTCGATGGCGACGCCGTTGGGCAGCCGGGCTTGCAACTGCACCATGGCAACCAGCCGCTCCTCAGCCGGCGCCGCCGCAGATACCACCGGCACGGCGACGAACGCCGTCGGTGTGCTCACCGCACGGCTCGTGGCCTGACGCGGTCGGCGGACATGCCCACGTTCTCGCAGCCAGCGGCAAACCTGGTTGGCGTTGACCCCGCACTCGCGCGCCAGACGGGACACCGACGCGCCGGGCCGCATGCACAGCTCAACCAATTCCGCCTTCGCCTGCTCGTCGTACACGCTGCGCCCGTCGGCCTTGTGCCCCACCACCAACCTGCGCCTGAGATCCTGCAATTCGTCGTTCATCGCTACGTTCCCACGTTCATCTACGTGGGAACGTAGGCTGTCAGAGCACAGCCTTGGTGGCTAGGGTGGGGTTCAATGACCGCTTACGTTCAGTCAGTGGGCCAGTGCC
>JAYRLJ010000266.1:0-4595 GCA_041905305.1 Hylemonella sp.
GTTCTTCGTCGGTGATCGCAGGAAGACCGATCTGCCCTATACCAATCCGGTCAGCGAGCCTGACACCGCGGACGGCTGGTTCCGCCTGCGCCATGCAGAGGCGCTGACGCCCGAGGCCGTGGTGCGCCAGGCCGAAGCGGCGCACGCCCGCTATGGCTTCAACGACTTCAAGCTCAAGGGCGGCGTGCTACGCGGCGAGGCGGAGGTGGAGGCGGTGACGGCCCTGCACGAGCGCTTCCCCCAGGCGCGTGTCACGCTGGACCCGAATGGCGGCTGGCTGCTGAAAGATGCGATCCGCCTGATGCGCGACATGCGTGGCGTGCTGGCCTACGCCGAAGACCCCTGCGGCGCCGAGGACGGCTTCAGCGGCCGCGAGGTCATGGCCGAGTTCCGCCGTGCCACCGGGCTGCCCACGGCCACCAACATGGTGGCCACCGACTGGCGGCAGCTGGTGCATGCGCTGGCACTGCAGAGCGTCGACATTCCGCTGGCAGATCCGCATTTCTGGACCATGGCCGGCTCGGTGCGCGTGGCCCAGACCTGCCGCGACTGGGGTCTGACCTGGGGCTCGCACTCCAACAACCATTTCGATGTCTCGCTGGCCATGTTCACGCACGTTGCGGCTGCCGCCCCTGGCAAGGCGACGGCCATCGACACGCACTGGATCTGGCAGGACGGCCAGCGCCTGACGAAGGCGCCGCTGCAGATCGTCGACGGGCATGTGCAGGTGCCGAAGCAGCCCGGCCTGGGCATCGAGCTCGACATGGCCGAGGTCGAGAAGGCGCACCAGCTCTATCGCCAGCAAGGCCTGGGCGCGCGCGACGACGCCATGGCCATGCAGTACCTCATACCTGGCTGGAAATTCGATCCCAAGCGTCCTTGCCTGGTCCGCTAAGTCCATTGTTCTCATCATTCAGCGGAGACCCGTTCATGTTGCAGTCATTCCACGCCCGTACTGGCGAACCCTTTGGCGAGCCTCTGCCCGAGACCTCCTTGGTCGAGATCGAAACGGCCACTGAGCAGGCGCACGCCGCCTTTGCCGACTGGCAGTCCAGCGATGGCGCCACGCGGGCGCGCCTGCTCGAGGCGCTGGCCCTGGCCCTGGAGGCGGAACGCGAGGCGCTGGTCGCGCTGGCGGACACGGAAACCGGTCTCGGTGTGCCACGCCTGAGCGGTGAACTCGACCGCACGGCGTTCCAGTTGCGCCGCTTCGCCACCCTGGCACGTGATGGCGCTGCATTTGCGCATACCGACGATCCCGCGGTGGCCGGCGCGCCCCCGGCAGGCCACCCGGCCATGATGCGTGTGCGGGTGCCGCTCGGGCCGGTGGCCATGTTTGCAGCCAGCAACTTTCCGTTTGCGTTCTCGATGCTCGGTGGCGACACGGCTTCGGCGCTTGCGGCCGGTTGCAGCGTGGTGGTCAAGGCGCATCCGGGCCACCCGCATACCTCGGTGCGCGTCCATCGGCTGGCGCAGGCGGTGATCCGGGCCCAGGGCCTGCACGAAGGCCTGCTGCAGATGGTGCAGGGCGCCGGTCATGCGGTGGGTGTTGCGCTGGTACAGCATCCGCTCATCGCCGCCGGTGCCTTCACCGGCTCCACGCGCGGCGGCGCGGCACTGCGTGATGCCGTGCGGGCCCGGCCGCGGCCGATCCCGTTCTACGGCGAACTCGGCTCCATCAACCCCGTGGTGGCCACGCCGGCAGCACTGGCCAAGGGCGGGGCGGCACTGGCGCAGACGCTGGCGGGTTCGATTACGCTGGGCTGCGGACAGTTCTGCACCAATCCCGGCCTGCTGGTCTTCCAGCGCAGCGCCGAGAGCCAGCAGTTCGTGGCCGCGCTGCTGGCGGCCCTGCAGGCCCAGCAGCCCCACGCCATGCTGACGCCGGGCATGCGCAAGGCGTTGGACCAGGGCACTGCGGCGCAGTTGGCGGCCGGTGCCCGGGCCCTGCTGCATGAGCCGGTGGCGGACCTCGCCCCCCGGCCCTACTTGGCCGAGGTGGATGCCGCCACGTTCATGGCACAGCCCCAGTTGCACGAAGAGGTGTTCGGCCCGGCCAGCCTGATCGTCTGGACCGAATCGACCCGCCAGACGCTGGAGGTGCTGCAGGCGGTCGGCGGTTCGCTCACCGTGACGCTGTGGGGGGCGGAGGAAGAAAGCGCCGAGACGCGGCAGCTGGTGCGCGGCGCCATGGCCGTGGCGGGGCGGGTGCTGTTCGCGGGTGTGCCTACCGGCGTGGCGGTCACGGCGGCACAGCAGCATGGCGGCCCCTGGCCTTCGTCCACAGAGCCGATGACCACGTCTGTCGGCGATGCAGCACTTGAGAGATTCCTGCGGCCCGTGGCTCTGCAGGACATGCCGCCCTGGCTGGCTCGGCGCGCGGGACGCCCCTGCTGAGCAGCTCTGGCAAAACCCAGTCACGGACAACACCATCAACAAGGAGACATCGTGAACGTTACCAAGCCATCCACCCGCCGCCAGTTCCTGCAGACTGCGGCTGGCGCCAGCGCACTGGGCCTTGGGGCCGATGCCTTGGCGCAAGCCATCGCCTTCAGCCCGAATCCCCGCTACCCGGACCCGGCGGTCCAGATCCTCGACCCCAGCTTTGCGCGCTACCGCATCTACAGCAGCACGGTCGAACAGGTGGCCACGGGCTTTCGTTGGGCCGAAGGGCCGGCGTACTTTCCGGCGGGGGGCTATCTGCTGTTCAGCGACATCCCGAACAACCGCATCATGAAGTTCGACGAGAAGACCGGCAAGACCAGCGTGTTCCGCGCCAACGCCAACTACGCCAACGGCAACACGCGCGACCGGCAGGGTCGCCTGGTGACCTGCGAGCACTCGCTGACGCGCCGTGTGACGCGGACGGAGAAGAACGGCAAGATCACCGTGCTCGCCGACCGCTACAACGGCAAGCGCCTGAACGCGCCGAACGATGTCGTCGTCAAGTCGGACGAATCCATCTGGTTCACCGATCCGCTGTTCGGCATCAACGGGGAATGGGAAGGCTTCAAAGCCAAGCCGGAACAGGAGACGACCAACGTCTACCGCATCGACACCGACGGCCGCATCACAGCCGTCATCACCGACCTCGTCAACCCGAACGGGCTGGCGTTCTCACCCGACGAGAAGAAGCTGTACGTGGTGGAGTGGAAGGGCACGCCCAACCGCAGCATCTGGAGCTATGACGTCAACCCCGACAACACGCTGGCCAACAAGACCAAGCTCATTGACGCTGCCGACTTCGGTTCGCTCGACGGCTTCCGCGTCGACCGCGACGGCAACCTCTGGTGCGGCTGGGGCAGCAACGGCGCGCTGCAGCCCGAGCCGACGGACGTCGGCGGCCGCAAGGTCTACCAGCTCAAGGGCAAGCCCGAGGACCTGGACGGCGTCATGGTGTTCAATCCGCAGGGCAAGGCGATCGGCTTCATCCGCCTGCCAGAGCGCTGTGCCAACCTGGCCTTCGGCGGCCCCAAGAACAACCGCCTGTACATGGCCAGCTGCCATTCGATCTACGCGCTCTACGTGGAGTCCCACGGCGCGGTCTGACGCGCGCGTGCGTCGCCCTCAGGGCCGGGCCGGGGCGTGGGGGCCTCAGCCCGCCAGCGCAGCCTTGACGGCGGCCGAGACCTGGCCCATCTCGGCCTTGCCGGCCAGGCGGGTCTTGACCACGCCCATGACCTTGCCCATGTCGCCGGGGCCCTTGGCGCCGAGCTCGGCCACGATGGCCTTCACTTCGGCGGCCACTTCCTCGGCGCTCATGCGCTGCGGTAGGTAGGCCTCCAGCACCTTGATCTCGGCGCTTTCCTTGTCAGCCAGATCCTGGCGGGCTGCCTGCACGAAGGCAGCCACCGAATCCTTGCGCTGCTTGATCAGCTTGTCGATCACGGCGACCACGGCAACGTCGTCGAGTGTGATGCGCTCGTCGACTTCCTTCTGCTTGAGTGCGGCCTGCAGCAGACGGATGGTGCCCAGGCGCTCGCTGTCCTTGGCGCGCATGGCGGCCTTCATGTCTTCGGTGATCTGGTCTTTGAGGGACATGGCATTTCCTTCGTCAGTTGAGGACAGAGCTTGCGGCCGCGCCGCCCCGGTCTGTCCCGCAAGGTTTCAAGACTGAAAAAACAAAACCCGCGCCTGGCGTCCCGGGCACGGGTTTGTGCAATCGTTGTGAGGTCGATGACCCCGTGGCGATCAGTACAGCTTCTTGGGCAGCTGCATCGAGCGAATGCGCTTGTAGTTGCGCTTCACGGCAGCAGCCTTCTTGCGCTTGCGCTCGGATGTCGGCTTCTCGTAGAACTCGCGGGCGCGCAGGTCGGTCAGCAGGCCGAGCTTTTCAATGGTGCGCTTGAAGCGGCGCAGAGCAACGTCAAACGGTTCGTTCTCTTTTACACGGATGGTCGTCATTACGTAATGGTTTCCAAAATGGGCGGCCAGAGGGTGGGCAGGAAGATCGGGCCTGCACGCCATGTACCGCAAAATGCCCCGCCTGTAACTAGTATTTGGCCGGCAGGGCTATGCCAGCAAAGTCCAACATTATAACGGGTTGAGCCAATCCGGCAACCGGCCGGCCAAGGCCGGTTCATCCTGGGCCGCCG
>JAYRLJ010000267.1:0-4584 GCA_041905305.1 Hylemonella sp.
CCTCCACCTCGGCCCGCATCTGCTCAGGCGGATACCACCAGGACCCACCCAGCGTGCGACGCTCGTCGCCGCGGGCATCGGCGGCCCATTCCCAGACGTTGGCGCCCATGTCATGCAGACCGTTGACGCCAGCCCGGGTCTGGGTGACCGGTGCAGCGCGTGGCCAGGGGTCCGGGGCGCTGGTGTTGGCACCGTGGGGGCTGTCGCCGGTGGGCCAGGGGTAGGTCTGCCCGCGCATCCAGGGCGCGGGCGGTGTGCGACGCAGTTCGGTATACGCCGCACGTTGCCATTCGGCGGCGGTCGGCAGACGCCCGCCGGCCCAGCGGCAGTACGCCTCGGCTTCACCGTGGGTCAGGTGGACGGCTGGCAGGTCATCGCGGCCTGGCGCCACGCCATCCGGGCGCCGCCACGACCAGCCGGCGCGGCGTTGCCAACCGGCGACGTATTCGAAGCCGCCACCCTCGCGCTCCGCCCGCGTCACGGTGCCCGTGGCGGCGGCATAGCGCGCAAACTGGCCGATGGTGACTTCGGTCCTGTCGATCTGCAGGCCGCCCAAATCGTCGAGTCGGACGCGCTCACCCACCTGGGCCTGGGCTGCCAGGCCGGCGCAGGCCAGCAGGGCGCACGAGGCCTGTTTCATGCTTCGAATCGCCGGGAACGGGGTACGCAGTGTCATGGCTGTGCATCATGCCGACTGGGCCGCTGGCGTTGGGGAACCGGCGGGCATACCCTGCGGATGCACAGGGTCTCCGACGCTCCGCTCAGCTCACGCCGGCGTTGGCCGCCAGCACCGCCGCCTGCACGCGCGTGCTCACATCGAGCTTGCGCAGCACGTGCTGCACGTGGATCTTCACCGTGGTCTCGGCGATGCCGAGTTCGGCGCCGATCTCCTTGTTGCTGGCGCCGCGCGCGATGCCGCGCAGGATGTCGCGCTCGCGCGGGGAGAGTTGGGCCAGCAGGGCAGCAGCGGGTGTGGGTGGGACGGCAGGCACGTCGCCCTTGAGGGCCGCCACCAGCTTGCCGGTCATCTCGGTGGCCACCACGTGCTCGCCGTGCATGGCGCGACGGATGGCCGAGGCCAGCGCATCGCCGTCGATGGTCTTGAGCAGGTAGCCAGCGGCACCGCCCTTGAGGGCGGCCGCCAGGTCCTGTTCATCCTCACTCACGGTCAGCATGAGCACGCGCGCGGCCGGCGCTGCTTCACGCAGGGCGGGCAGGGCGTCGACGCCACGCACACCGGGCAGGTGGTTGTCGAGCAGGATCAGGTCGGGCTGCAACTCCTGGGCTCGGCGCTGGGCCTCGCCCGCATCGGCGGCGTCGCCCACCACCTCGAACAGTGGTTCGCGTGCAAGCAGGGCGGTCAGGCCTCGGCGGAAGAGAGTGTGGTCGTCGACCACCAGGATGCGGATCGTCGTGGAGCTGAGCATGGGGTCAGGCGGGCAGGGTGGCCAATGCGGCCGGGCGTGCAGCGACCACACTGGCGGGCAAGGTCAGCACGATGGAGGAACCGCGCCCCGGCGTGGAGAGGACTTCGAGCCGCGCGCCGATGCGCTCGGCTCGTTCGCTCATGATGCGCAGGCCGACGTGGGTTTCATCCAGGCCGCCTTCCGGGTGGGCAAAGCCGACGCCGTCGTCACGCACCTCGAAGCGCCACTCGGGTTGCTGCTGTACGTCCACCCACACCTGCGAGGCGCGTGCATGCTTGCGCACGTTGGAGAGCGCTTCCTGCACGATGTGCAGCACCTGGATCTGCAGGTCGGGGTTGAGCGGCAGGCCGTGGCCTTCAATCTTCAGGTGGGTCGGCAGGCTGCTCTGGTGTTCGAACTTGCGCAGCGTGGTGGCTAGTGCCGGCTCGATGTCCTCGGTGTTGGCGCGGGTGCGGAAGTGCAGCAGCAGTTCGCGCACGTCGCCGTAGCTCTCGCGCACACCGGTGTCGATCTCCTCCAGCACCTGCGCGATGGCCTGCTGGTCGCCGCTGGCGACGGCGTCGCGCATGAGCTGCACCTGGATCTTCAGGAAGGCCAGCGACTGGGCGATCGAGTCGTGCAGTTCGCGTGCCAGCAGGGTGCGTTCCTGGGCGACCGCAGCTTCCTTTTCCAGCGCGTTGAGGCGCAGGTTCTCCATGGCGCTGGCCAAGTGGCTGGCCAGCACCTCGTAGAGCGAGCGCTCGGCGTCCGACAGGTTGATCTTGGCGTGGAAGAACAGGTCGACCTCGCCCATCAGGCGCTCATGCAGGAAGACCGGGATGTTGACCAGCGTCTCGAAACCGGCCTTGCCGCACAGGCGCTCCTTCGATTCGCCCAGGGCATGGATCGGGATGACGCGCAGGCCGGTGGGCGCGCTGGCTGCGCCGCAGTCACAGTCGCCCTTGTGGATGCAGTGCTCGGCCTCCACCATCTCGGCGGGCAGGCCCTGGGCGGCGAGCATGAGATAGCGCTGGTTGGCGTGGTCGGACCAACGCAGTGCCACGCCGTCGGCGTGGGCGATGCGCAGGACGCTGCGCGCGAAGCCCTGCGCCAGCTCCTCGAGTGTGGTGGCGTGGGCCACCAGCGTCGTGACCTCGTACAGGCTTTGCAGCCGCTCGCGCTTTTCTTCCAGCTCGGCGGTCTTTTCGGCCACCTTGGCTTCCAGGTTGCGGTACATGGACTGCAGGTGCTCGGCCATGCCGTTGAAGCCCTCGGCCAGGGTGCCGAACTCATCGCGCGTGAGCTTGTCAACACGGGCGTCGAAATCGCCGCCCTGGATCTTCTCGATGGCACGCTTGAGCAGGCCCACCGGCTCCAGCACGAACAGGTGGCCGGCATACAGCAGTGCCAGGGCGCCGAACACCACCATGGCCATCATGGTGGTCTGCAGCAGGTGCAGGATGGCGGTCCAGCGCGAGATGTGGGCTTCAATGCCGCGCACAAAGGCATCGATGTGTTCGACGAAGGCGATGGTGCGCTCCCGGATCGCATCCGGCGCGTGCGGCTCCTTCGTCAAGCCGAGAAAGGCCCGCCAGTCCTGCTCAATCACGGCAAAGCGCTGGCGCACCGTCTCGTCCCAGGGTACGAACAGCGGCCGCTCCGGGTCGCCGTGGCGCAGCACGGCCAGGCTGTCCTCGAACTCGCGCACCTGGGCTGCTGCGGCCTGCTGCTCCCCCGTGCTCAGTGAGAGGGAGAGGCGGTAGGCCTGCATGCGCATGCGGCCCGCTTCGTTGACGGCCGCTGCGCCACCGTCAAGTTGCCACGACACCCACAACGTGGCGGCCGTGGCCAGCAGCGCCAGCACAAGGAAGGGCGTGCCGACCAGGGTCAGCTTGGCGCTCAGGCTCCAGTGTTGGCGGCGGTTCATGCCCGGCATCTTAGTGCTGGTGCCTGTTGCCGCGGACGCTGTGCCGTAGAAAATTGATCTGGATCATGACTTGCGGCCGCCGCTTCCCTAGACTGGAACCGTTCGCAACCCGGAGACATCGCATGGATCTGCTCAAACACGACATCACGCACGAATTCCCCCAGCTCAAGGACAAGATCCACACCCTGAAAACCACGAACCACCACTTCGCCCGCCTGTACAACGCGTATGACGAGGTCAACCACACCGTCGCCAAGATCGAAACCGGCGGCGGGGTGATGAGTGATGAGGCCCTGGAAGACCTGAAGAAGCAGCGCCTGAAGCTGAAGGACGAGATCGTCCAGATGCTCAACGCGGCCTGATAGACGAGAGAGACAGAGGCGCTGCTGGGCCCGCCTTGGGCCTCAGCCGCGCACGTCGGCCACCGGCTCGGTGCCGAAGTCGGCGCGCGCCAGGTAGGCCAACACTTTGGCCGCCGCCGTCTCGGGGCTGTCAAGCTGGCCGCCGCGCTTGAGTTGCTCGAAGCGCGCGCGGTCAGGAAACCCGGCCGCATCGGCGCTGCGCAGCTGCACCTGCATGTCGGTGTCGATCACGCCCGGCGCCAGCGCGCAGACACGTGCGCCGTTCGGCTTGCGGGCTTCCTCCAGCGCCAGGCAGCGGGTGTAGTGGTCCATGCCCGCCTTGGCGGCGCAGTAGGTCGCCTGCGAGGCCATGGGCCGCCGGCCCAGGCCAGAGGAAATGTTGAGCACGCGCCGCGGCACGGCCCAGGTTTCGGTGGCGCCGAGAAACGCGGCCGTGAGCAGCAGCGGTGCCTCCAGTCCGACGCGCAGCGCTTGCGCCAGTTCATCCGGGTCGAGCGCCGACAGCGGCGCAATCTGCGGAATCACGCCAGCGTTGTTGATCAGCGTGGCGCTGGCATACGCCTTGCCGGGGCGGCCGAGCCACTGGCGCAGCATGGCCGCAGCCTCGCGGCTGTGCGCCAGGTCCAGCGGCCACTGCTCCAGCCGGCAGCCGGCTTGCTGCGCTTCGGTGGCGAGTTCGACGTTCTCGCGGCGCGCGATGCACAGCAGCGCATGGTCGCGCTGCAGCAGCTGGCGTGCCATGGCCAGCCCCATGCCGCGCGAGGCGCCGGTGAGGATGTAGAGGTGGGGGGCGGTCATGCGGGCCTCCTGTTTTCTGTGTCCAATCGGGTATAGGCCCTTGTTGAGAAAGCGTCACTAGCTATCATTGTTGTAGCAATTTCTCAGAACG
>JAYRLJ010000268.1:0-4544 GCA_041905305.1 Hylemonella sp.
CGGGGGAGCTCGGCGTTGGCGAAGCCGGCCAGGGCCAGGGGCGGCGCTGCCAGCGGCAGCGCGGCGGGTGCCAGCGTCAGGGGCGGGGTGGCCAGCGCCACCGAATGGCAGAGCTGGCAGGCGGCGTGGCTGGCACAGTTGCCGTCGTGGGACCCGGCGGCGTCGCTCGTGGGGGCGGGCGCCGCGTGTCCGGCGCAGTCTGCATGATGTGCCTCAAAATGACCGCTATGCCCCGCCGGATGGGTGTCGGCAGCTACTGATTTGATAGCGTGCGAGGGCGTGTGCAAGGCCTCCGACATCATGTCCATCGCCATGGCGTCACCGACCCAGCCGCGCAGGGGCAGCAGGGCGATCATGAGGGCGAGGAGCAGGACGCGCATGGGTGAATGATAAACAGGCCGGGAAAAAGTTCACTTCATGCAAAATCAGGTCACGATGAACGCCGTAGCCCAGCCCGCCAAATCCCGCATCCTGGTGGTCGATGACACCGACGATATCCGGATGCTCATGACCCTCATCCTGGAGAACGCTGGCTACGAGGTCATGACCGCGGCCGATGGCGCCGAGGCGCTGGCGGTGGTGCGGCGCGATCCGCCCGACCTGGTGCTGCTGGACGTGATGATGCCCGGCATGGACGGCTACGCGGTCTGCGAGCAGCTCAAGGCGGACGAGGCCACCCAGGCCATCCCGGTGCTGTTTCTCACCGCCCTGAGCGAGATCGAGGCCGAAACCCGCGGCCTGGAGCTGGGGGCGGCAGACTTCATCACCAAGCCCATCAGCATGGGTGTGCTGCTGGCGCGGGTGAAGACCCACCTGGCGCTGTATGCCCAGCGCCGCAGCCTGGAAGGCATGTTCCGCGATGTGATCGAGTTCGCGCCGGACGCCTTCATCCTCACTGATCCGCAGGGCCGCATCGTGCAAATCAACGCCCGGGCCGAAGACCTGTTCGGCTACGCGCGGGCCGAGCTGAATGGTCAGCCGGTCGAGGCCCTGCTGCCGCAGGCGCTGCGCGGCGTCCATGAGCAGCACCGCGCCGACTATGGCAAGGACACCAAGCCGCGGGTGATGGGTACGGCGCTGCTGTGCCGGCGCAAGGACGGCAGCGAGTTCCCGGCTGACATCAACATCAGCCCGCTCAAGACCAACCGCGGCCGCCTCTTCATGGCGGTGGTGCGTGACGTGACGGCGCGCCAGCGGCAGGAGGATGAACTGCGCGAAGCCGCGCGCTACAACCGCAGCCTGCTCGATGCCGTGCTCGACCCGCTGGTGATGATCAACACCGAAGGCATTGTGACCGACGTCAACCCGGCGGCCGAGCAGATCACCGGCCTGACGCGCGAGCAGCTGATCGGCAGCGACGCCGCCAGCAAGTTCACGGATCCGCAGAAGCTCTTCGATGGTTTTGCCAAGGTGGTGGCCGAGGGCAAGGTGCTCGATTACCCCATGGCCATCCGCCACGCCTCGGGCAAGGTGATTCCCGTCATGTGCAACGCCAGCCTGTACCGCGACGGCCACGGGCATGTGGTCGGCGCCTTTGCCAGTGCGCGCGACGTCACCGAAAGCCTGCGTATCCAGGAGGAAATCACCGCCTCGCGCCAGCGCCTGCGTGAGCTGGCGGTGCAGACCGAGGCCGCGCGCGAGAACGAGCGCAAGCACATCGCGCGCGAGGTGCACGATGAGCTGGGCCAGGTGCTCACCGCCCTGCGCATGGACCTGTCCTTCCTTGGCAAGCAGAACTACGCCGATGCCGAGGCCCTGCAGCGCAAGGCTGCCGACATGAAGGCGCTGGTCGACCGCGCCATCCAGGGCGTGCGCAACGTGGCCAGCAGCCTGCGCCCGGCGGCCATGGACATGGGGCTGGTGTCGGCCATCGAGTGGGTTTGCAGCGAGTTCGCGGTGCGCACCGGCCTGGCATGCGAGCTGCATGCCGCGCAGGACCAGGTCGACCTGGATGAAGCGCGCGGCGTGGTGCTGTTCCGCATCCTGCAGGAGTCGCTCACCAATATCACGCGCTACGCCCAGGCCAGCCGGGTGGATGTGTCGCTCGGCCTACGCGACGGCCAGTTCTTGCTGGAAGTGAAGGACAACGGCCAGGGCTTCGACCTGACAGCGGCGCGTCAGAAAAAATCCTACGGCCTGCTAGGCATGCAGGAAAGGGCCATCGCCCTGGGCGGGCAGGTCGAGATCGACAGCGCGCCCGGCCAGGGCACCCGCATCAGCGTCACCATTCCGCTGGATGCTGGCCAGAACGGGAAGGGCGCCGCATGATCCGCCTGCTGATTGCCGACGACCACGCCATCGTGCGCAGCGGCCTGAAGCAGGTCTTTGCCATGGCGTCTGATCTGCAGGTGATGGGCGAGGCCGTCAACGGCGCCGAGGTGCTGGACAGCCTGCGCCAGCAGCAACCTGACCTGCTGCTGTTGGACATCAACATGCCCGGCCTGAGCGGCCCGGACCTGATCGTGCGCATCCGCGCCCACTGGGCCAAACTGCCCATCCTGGTGCTGAGCATGCACAACGAGGCGCAGGTGGCCGCGCGCGTGCTCAAGGCCGGCGCCAACGGCTATGTCACCAAGGACAGCGAGATGGACGTGCTGCTCGGTGCCATCCGCCGCGTGGCCGGCGGCGGCAAGTTCATTGCCCCGGAACTGGCCGAGAAGCTGGTGTTCGACCTCTCGCTCGGCAGCGACGCGCCGCCGCACAGCACGCTGTCCGACCGCGAACTGGAAATCTTCCAACTGCTGGCTGCCGGCAAGGGCGTCAACGAAATTGCCGGCCAGCTGTGCATCAGCAACAAGACCGTCAGCACCCACAAGACGCGGCTGATGGAAAAGCTCAACGTTGACAGCACCGCCGAGCTGGTGCGCTACGCCCTGCAGCACGGCCTGATCAGCTGATTCCTCAGGCCGGCTGGCCGCCGCAACGGCGGTCTGCGCCAGGGTAGGAGTTGTCCTACCCCCGTCAACTTTTCCCGACAGGCAAACCGGGCGCGTCCGATACCGTCCGGGGCACGCGGGCGGCACCATGACGGCATGATGAAACTGCTCGTCGCCGATGACTCTGAACTGATCCGCTCCCGCCTCGTGGGCATGCTTGACGGCATCGTGGGGATCGACGCCATCGATACCGCCGATACGCTGGCCCAGACCCTGAACGCTGTGAAGGCCAAGCACCCCACGCTGCTGATCCTGGATCTGCACCTGCCCGACGGCAACGCCATGCAGATCCTGCCCGAACTCAAGCAGATGGAGCCCGGCATGGAGATCGTGGTGCTGACCAACGATGACACGGCCTTCAACCGCAAGCGTTGCCTGCAGGCCGGCGCCGACTGGTTCTTTGACAAGCCCACCGAATTCGAGAAGGCCTTGATGCTGGTGCAGCTGCAGGCTGCCGCCAATGCCGAGAGACACTACTGAAGCAATAAACAGGACGTCGTCATGAGGAACAACCAGCCCGTCACGCAGCGCGAGTACCCCTTCCCGGAAGGGGTGACGCTGATGTCGACCACGGACACGCAGAGCCACATCACCTATGCCAACGAGGCCTTCGTCGAGCTCAGCGGCTACGGGCGTGAGGAGCTCCTGGGGCAGCCCCACAACCTGGTGCGCCACCCGGATATGCCCAAGGAGGCGTTCGCTGACATGTGGGCCACCCTCAAGGCGGGACAGTCCTGGACGGCGCTGGTGAAGAACCGGCGCAAGAATGGCGACCACTACTGGGTACGCGCCAACGCCACACCGATCGAACGCAGCGGCCAGGTCGTCGGCTACATGTCGGTGCGCACCAAGCCTGCCGCGGAAGATGTGGCGGCTGCTGACGCACTGTATCGACGCTTCCGCGAGGGGCGGGTCCGAGGCGTGGCATTTCACAAGGGTATCGTCGTGCGGACCGGTCTGATGGCTTGGGCATCGCTGTTCCAGACGCTCTCAGTGGCCTGGCGCATGCGTCTGGCCAGCGGACTTGCCGTCCTGCCCGCGGTTGCGTCGGCGCTGATGATCGGTGTGGCCGGGAAGTTGCTTGCAGTTCTGCTGGCTGGCGCCGTGTTGGGCGTTCTGATTGGCAGTTTGCTGCTGGAGCAGCAGATCGGCAAGCCGCTGCGCAGCATCGCGGCGCAGGCCCAGCGGGTGGCCAGCGGTCAGCCGGCGGAAGAGCTGAGCCTGAACCGTGTCGACGAGATCGGTATGCTGCTGCGTTCCATTAATCAGTCGGGGCTGAACCTGCGCGCCCTGGTTGACGATGTTGCCGAGCGTGCCGTGGTGGTGGACAGTGGCAGTTCCGAGATTGCGCAAGGCAATCTAGACCTGTCCGCCCGCACCGAGAGCCAGGCCAGCGCGCTGGAGCAGACGGCTGCCTCCATGGAGCAGTTCAGCTCCACCGTGAAAAGAAACGCCGAGAACGCCGAGCAGGGTAATCAGCTGGCGCAGAGCGCCAGTGCAGTGGCCGTCAGGGGGGGCGAAGTCGTGGCCCAGGCGGTTGACACCATGCGCGGCATCAACGAGTCCAGCAAGCGAATCGCCGACATCATCGGCGTGATCGACGGCATC
>JAYRLJ010000269.1:0-4528 GCA_041905305.1 Hylemonella sp.
AGCCGCCGTCGCGCGAGTTGAAAGCCGTCATGGCGCGCGTACCGTTGATGCCCACCAGCCAGTCGGCCTCGGAGCGACTGCGCGCGGCGTCGGCCAGCGGCAGCATCTGCTGGTCGGTGCGCAGGTGCTCAAAGCCGTCGCGGATGGCCTGCGGCGTCATGCTCTGCAGCCACAGGCGGCGCACCGGCTTGCCCAGCGGCTTGCCGCCACCGGCGTACTGCTCGATCAGGCGGAAGATCAGCTCGCCCTCGCGGCCTGCGTCGCAGGCGTTGATCAGCTGGCCCACGTCCTTGCGTTTGGCCAGCTTCACCACCGCGTTCAGGCGCGTCTTGGTCTTGTCCACCGGCTTGAGCTCGAAGTGCGGCGGGATCACCGGCAGGTGGGTGAAGCTCCACTTGCCGCGCTTGACGTCGTACTGCTCGGGCGCCTGGATCTCCACCAGGTGGCCGACGGCGCTGGTCACCACATAGCTGTCGCTCTCGAAGTACTCGTCGTGCTTTTCGAACTTGCCCGTCACGGGCGTCAAGGCGCGCACGATGTCCTGCGCCACGGAAGGCTTTTCGGCAATGACCAGCGTTTTCAAGGAAGCGGTACTTTTCATCTGACTACAATCCAGTTCTCGCGCACGCATGCGCGCGCCCACGTGAGCGCGCACACGCGCGCCCATACGGATTCACCTTACCAAATTTTTCTGACGTGTCCAAGCAAGCCCCCGTTCCTTCCAGCCGCCGCATCCAGACTCGCCGCTCCGGCGTTCATGGCAAGGGGGTGTTTGCGGTGCAGGACATCGCCGAGGGCGAGACGCTTATCGAGTACGTGGGTGAGGTGATTTCCTGGGCCGAGGCGCAGCGCCGCCACCCGCACGACCCCAAGGACCCGAACCACACCTTCTACTTCCACGTCGACGAAGACCACGTCATCGACGCCAAGCATGGCGGCAACTCCTCGCGCTGGATCAACCATTCCTGCGATCCGAACTGCGAGGCCGACGAGGTGGAAGGCCGCGTCTTCATCAAGGCGCTGCGCAACATCAAGGCCGGCGAGGAACTGAACTACGACTACGGCCTGATCATCGACGAGCCCTACACCAAGAAGCTCAAGGCCGAATACCCTTGCTGGTGCGGCAGCAAGAACTGCCGCGGCACCCTGCTGGCGCCGAAGGACGACGAACCGAAGAAGGACAAGAAGAAGGACAAGAAAAAGAAGGCCGGCAAGGACCAAGCCAAGAAAGCCAAAGCGGACAAACCCAAGTCCGACAAGGGCAAGTCTGGCAAGAAGAAAGCCAAGGGCAGCAAGCGCTGACCTGACAGTCGCGGCAGTCGCAGGCAGACACGATGACGCAGCGCGGGCTTGCCCTCCACTGGCCGGCCGAGGCCATCTGGGAGGCGGTCGCACCCGCCCTGCCCGGCTTCACCGTCGAGGTGCTGCCCAGCATTGACTCCACCAACACCGAGTTGATGCGCCGCGCGCGCGCCGGCCAGATCGAGCCGGTGCTGCTGGTGGCCGAGGCGCAGAGCGCCGGCCGCGGCCGCTTGGGCCGCCAGTGGCAGGGCGCTACGGCGGACGACGTGGGCGCCACCCTCACCTTCTCTCTGGGCCTGCCGCTGCAGATGGTCGACTGGTCCGGCCTGTCGCTGGCCGTGGGCCTGAGCGTGGTGCAGAGCCTGCACCCTGCGCTGCAGCTCAAGTGGCCCAACGATGTCTGGCTGCAGGGGCGCAAGCTGGCCGGCATCCTGATCGAGACCGCAAGCGTTGGTGCTGTACGCTACGCGGTGATCGGCATCGGCATCAACATCGCCCCGCGTGCGGCCGCCGGCCTGAGCACCCCGCCGGCCTGGCTGCAGGAGCTCGAACCTGGCCTGGACGCCCCTACGGCGCTACGGCGCGTGGTGCCGCCACTGGTGCAGATGCTGCAGCGCTTTGCCCAACACGGTTTTGCGCCGCTGCGCCCGGCTTATGCCACGCGCGACGCGCTGGCCGGTCGTCCCGTGCAACTCAGCGACGGCACCCAGGGTGTGGCCCAGGGCGTGGACGACGACGGCGCCCTGCTGGTGCATACTTCGGCCGGACTGGCTCGCATCAACAGTGCCGAGGTCAGCGTCCGCCCCGCCTACTGAACACCACTTCAACGCATGCTGCGTATTCTCGTCCTCGTCCTAGTGCTGCTCAACGCGCTGTACTACGCTTGGTCGCATGAATTGCTGCGCGACTACGGCTTTGGTCCCGCCCAGCAGAGCGAGCCGCAGCGGCTGGGCCAGCAGATCCGTCCCGAGGCCGTGCGCATCCTGCCGGCCGAGGAGGTGCGCCAGCTCGAACCGGCGGCGCAGGCGCAGCCCCAGCCCAAACCGGCAGAGTGCCTGCAAGCCGGCCTGTTCGACGACGCCCAGGTGACGGTGCTGCGCCGCGCGCTCGAAGGCGCGCTGCCACCCGGCTCCTGGCTGCTCGACGCTGCGGTAGAACCGGCGCGCTGGATCGTCTACATGGGCCGCTACCCGAACACCGAGGCGCTGGCACGCAAGCGTGCCGAGCTGGCCAACCTCAACCTGCGTTTCGAGCCGCTGATCAACCCGGAGCTGGAACCTGGGCTGTCGCTCGGCGGCTTCACCACCCAGGCCGCCGCCAACGACGAGCTGGCCGCACTCAACCGCCGCGGTGTGCGCACCGCCCGCGTGGTGCAGGAGCGTGCCGAAGTGCGCGGCAGCTTGCTGAAAATCCCGGCAGCTGACGAGGCCATGCGCGCCCGCTTGGAAGACGTCAAGTCCGCCTTGGCCAACAAGCCCTTGCGTCCCTGTAACTCTCCGGTGAGCAGATCTGGTTGATGGACCTCTCGCCCCCTTGGGGACCCAGATGCTTGATGAATCGGAGACAACGGTCTTCCCTTGGCAGACGATTCGCTGGCTTTCTCTTGACCGCGCCCTCCGCACCAGAACAATGCCCTCCAGAAACTCCGGATCTTGCGCGTAACACCTCGCTGTTGCCAAAAGCACCCCCGATACCGCAGCTTGAGGGCACTGATTTTAGTGTTGATATACCAAATCACGAAGTGTGCGCATACATCTGAAGTGCCGTGATTTGTAAGAACCTGCTCAAGTTTTGAGCACGCGCTTGCTTTTTGGGGCCAAATCAGCGACACTCTCATCCTTGAACTTTTCGGGTTTACCCGAGGATGTAGACAGGCTTCATTTCATGGCACGTAGCTCAGGCATCAAGTTAGTACTCACTGGCTTTTTGCTTGCTGCAGTCTGGGTTCCCAATCTGGTGCAAGCCAAGGGGCCCGCTGCAGGCAGCGGGGCAGCGACCATTGCGGTGGCTGAATTGCCTTGCCAAGGTGCGGAAACTTACCGTCTGATCCATGAGGGGGGTCCGTTTCCCTACGAGAAGGATGGCACGGTGTTCGGAAACCGGGAGCGATTGCTCCCAGCGCACCAACGCGGGTATTACCGCGAGTACACCGTGCCGACGCCGGGTGTCCGCAATCGCGGCACCCGCCGGATCGTGTGTGGAGGCGCGCCTCGTACGCCTGACGCCTGTTATTACACGGCCGATCACTATGCGAGCTTTCGCCGAATCGTGCCGTGATGGGATTTAGTGTTATTCGAGAAAGAGACGCGGGGATGGAAACACCACTTCGTACCGTTAGAACCAACATCGTCCAGTCGATCCGGGCCTTCCGGGTGCAGGACCTGCAGGAAGCGGCCCAGAGCTTGGGGCACCACTTCCTGTATGCCAACCTGGCCAACGCCCAGTCCAAGCAGGACGTGCTGGACCTGATTGCCCAGCAGTTCATGCTGCCGGCCAATGTCGGCAAGAACTTTGATGCCCTCTACGACTGCATGACGGACCCGCTGCACAAGTCGGGACCGCAGCCGGGCTTCATTGCCGTGCTCGAACACATTCCGGCCAATGCCAAATTCGACAAGGAAGCTCGCGAGCAACTGCTCGACATCTTTCGCGATGCTGCCGACTACTGGAGCGACCGAAAGATACCGTTCAGGTGCTTCTATTCTTTTCTGTAGCCCGTTCTGCACAAACCAGCCAAGCAGAACGGGCGAACGAGGCTAAAGCGGAAGTCGCTGAAGGGACCGTCACCGCCACTGGTGTGGAACTTGCGATCGAAGACGGCGAGAAGATGCCGACGGACAAGCTGCTCGACGTGTCGCCACTGGCGCTGCGTATGAGCAGCCCCTTCAATGCGGGGTATTGGTTGGCGGCCGCGTGATCGGTTAACCCCCTGAGGCGCTGCGCGCCTTCCCCCGCTCATCCTTCGCTGGCGGGGGACGCACCCAGCGGCCTGGCCAAGCCAGTTCCGCGGGTGCCCTGAATTAAGCCACTGCTGTTCCGGCAGTGGCTTTTTTCATGCGGGCAGGGTTTGGGCGAGGACGACGTATTCCTGCACCGGCACCTCCTCGGCGCGGCGTTGCAGGTCGAAGTGGCCGGCTGCACCTTTTTCCTCCAGCCAGCGGCCTAGGGTGTGGCGCAGCAGCTTGCGGCGCTGGCTGAAGGCGACCTGCACGATCTCTTCCAAGCG
>JAYRLJ010000270.1:0-4524 GCA_041905305.1 Hylemonella sp.
GTTGCAGCGCTGTAAGCACCGCCCCGAAAGGCATCGCGTGCGATGCCTTTTTTTTGACTTGTTGCCCCTGAATTTCCCGGAGTAAGACCATGAGTTACGTTGCGCCCGTCAAGGACATGCTGTTCAACCTCAAGCACCTGGCGCAGATTGACGAGATCGCCCGCATTCCCGGCTTTGAGGATGCCGGTTTCGACACCGCGCAGGCGGTGCTGGAAGAGGCGGCCAAGTTCAACGGCGAGGTGGTCGCCCCGCTGAATTGGGAAGGCGACAAGAATCCGTCGAGCTGGAAGGACGGCCAGGTCACGACCACGCCGGGTTTCAAGGACGCCTTCCGCCAGTTTGCCGAAGGCGGCTGGCAGGGCCTGCAGCACCCGTCCGACTTTGGTGGCCAGGGCCTGCCCAAGACCATTGGTGCAGCCTGCATCGAGATGGTCAACAGCGCCAATCTGAGTTTCGCGCTGTGCCCGCTGCTGACCGACGGTGCCATCGAGGCGCTGCTCACCGCCGGCTCCGACGAGCTCAAGGCCATCTACCTGGAAAAACTCATCAGCGGCGAATGGACCGGCACCATGAACCTGACCGAGCCGCAGGCCGGCTCGGATCTGGCCTTGGTGCGCAGCCGCGCCGAGCCGCAGCCCGATGGCAGCTACAAGGTGTTCGGCACCAAGATCTTCATCACCTACGGTGAGCACGACATGGCCGACAACATCGTGCACCTGGTGCTGGCGCGCGTGACCGGCGCGCCCGAAGGCATCAAGGGCATCAGCCTGTTCGTCGTGCCCAAGTACCTGGTGAACAAGGATGGTTCTCTCGGCGCGCGCAACGACGTGCACTGCGTCAGCATCGAGCACAAGATGGGCATCAAGGCCAGCCCGACCGCCGTGTTGCAGTACGGCGACCATGGCGGTGCCATCGGTTACCTGGTCGGCCAGGAGAACCGTGGCCTCGAATATATGTTCATCATGATGAACGCCGCCCGCTATGCGGTGGGTGTGCAGGGCATCGCGGTGGCCGAGCGCGCCTACCAGAAGGCCGTGGCCTATGCACGTGACCGCGTGCAGAGTCGCCCGGTCGATGGCTCCATCAAGGCCGCGGCGCCCATCATCCATCACCCGGATGTGCGCCGCATGCTCATGACCATGCGCGCCTACACCGAGGGCTGCCGTGCCATGGCCAGCGTCGCGGCGGCCGCCTACGACGCAGCGCACCATCACCCGGACGCGGAGACCCGCAAGACCAACCAGGCCTTCTACGAATTCATGGTGCCGCTGGTCAAGGGCTACAGCACCGAGATGAGCCTGGAAGTCACCTCGCTCGGCGTGCAGGTGCACGGCGGCATGGGCTTCATCGAGGAGACCGGTGCGGCGCAGTACTACCGTGACGCCAAGATCCTGACCATCTACGAAGGCACCACCGCCATCCAGGCCAACGACCTGGTGGGGCGCAAGACCCTGCGCGACGGCGGCCAGACCGCCAAGGGCATCGCCAAGCAGATCGAGGTCACCGAGGCCGAGCTGAAGAAGAACGGCAGTGCCGATGCGCTGGCAGTGCTCAAGCACCTGAGTGCGGCACGCCAGGCCTTCGTGGCGGTGGTGGACTACCTGGCCGGCGAGCAGAACCCGAACGCCGTCTATGCCGGCAGCGTGCCCTACCTGATGCTGGCGGGCAACCTGATGGCCGGCTGGCAGCTGGCGCGCTCGCTGCTGGTGGCGCAAGCCGAACTGGCGCGCGGCGAAGATGCCGCCTTCATGCAGGCCAAGATTGCCACCGCACGCTTCTATGCCGAGCACCTGCTGAGCAAGGCGCCCGGTGTGCGCGACAGCATCGTCGACGGTGGCGGCAGCGCCGTGGCGCTGGCGCTCGAGGCGTTCTGATACGCCTAGACCACTACTAAAAGAATAGCGGCTGTCGCCCGATTGACAAGGGCTGCAGCCGCTTTTTATTGAGAATACGGAAAACCTCAGGAGACCCCATGTCCAAGCTGCCCCCGACCCTGCAGAACCTGCCGCTGCCCATCATCGGCTCGCCGCTGTTCATCATCAGCAATCCCAAGCTGGTGATTGCGCAGTGCATTGCCGGCGTGGTGGGCTCGATGCCGGCGCTCAACGCGACGAGTGGCTGGCCGAGATTACGGAAGGGCTGGCTGCCCACAACAAGGCGCACCCGGAGCGGCCGGCGGCGCCGTTTGCCATCAACCAGATCGTGCACAAGTCGAACGACCGGCTGGAGCACGACATGGCGCTGTGCGTGAAGTACAAGGTACCGGTCATCATCACTTCGCTGGGTGCGCGTGAAGAGATCAACCAGGCGGCGCACAGCTACGGCGCCGTGGTGCTGCACGACATCATCAACAACAAGTTCGCCCACAAGGCGATCGAGAAGGGCGCCGACGGCCTGATCGCGGTGGCGGCCGGTGCTGGCGGCCATGCGGGCGTGAAGAGCCCCTTTGCGCTGGTGCAGGAGATCCGCCAGTGGTTCGACGGCCCGCTGGCGCTCAGCGGTGCCATTGCCACCGGTGGCGCCGTGCTGGCGGCGCAGGCCATGGGGGCCGACTTTGCCTACATGGGCTCGGCCTTCATTGCCACGCACGAGGCGCGCGCCGTCGAGGCCTACAAGCAGGCCATCGTCGATGGCAACTCGGATGACATCGTCTACAGCAACCTGTTCACCGGTGTGCACGGCAACTACCTGGCCCCCAGCATCCGCGCTGCCGGCCTCGACCCGGACAACCTGCCCGAGAGCGACCCGAGCAAGATGAACTTCGGCGGCGACGCCAAGAAGGCGTGGAAGGACATCTGGGGTGCCGGCCAGGGCATCGGCGCCATCACCAAGCTGCAGAGCACGGCCGACTTCGTGGCCCAGCTCAAGCAGGAGTACCGCGCGGCGCGCGAACGCCTGCTGGCGATGCACTACGCCGACTGAAGCACGACGACAGGGAAGGGCGAGCGCTGACAGCCCTAGTCAGCGCAGCAGCGCCCGCAGGGCGTCGGGTGCCCAGGCTTGCAGCGACGACCAGGGATTGAGCAGTTGCTGCAAGGCCGGCTGGCTGCGCAGCAGCTCAACCACGTCGGGCTGGCTGAGCCACCAGCAGCCGTACAGCAGCGCACCCGAGAGCAGCAGCACGAGGCCATTGACCACCAGGTTGGCCAGCACGGGGATACGCCGCAGCGGTTGCCGCCAGAGCCAGAGCGCTGGCAGCAGACCCAGCAGCACGAACAGGCCCGCGGATTGCCAGCTCAAGGCCTGACTCACCAGGGCGGTGAGTGGGGTCAGGCCAGCCGTCAGGTCGAGCGGACGACCCAGGGCCAGCATGACGCCGCTGTTGAGGCCCGCTAGCAAGAACAGCAGTGCCAGCGCTGGTTTGAAGACGGGACGCCAGCACAGCAGGCTCAGCAGCAGCAGGGTCGCAAACACCATCAGCAGGGCCAGGCGCAGATCCAGCCAGACCAATGCCAGGCCCTGGTGGGGCAACGCAGCCAGCGCATGCCACAGCGGGTAGTTGCAGACCACGGCCAGCCACAGACTGGCCAAGCCCATGACGAAGAGGGGCGGGAGGGCCTGACGCTGCCGCTCGGGCGTCAGCATGACGGACTCGGCAAACTCGGTGATGTGAAAGAGCCGCAGCGACATGGCCTGACATTCTGAACGATGTTGCCGCCTTCGTGTCAGCGTTGGTGCGTCTGCGCAACGGTCTGCATGCGGCCCGCAGTATCAGCTCGGCCAGGTGGAGCCGTGCTCCGGCACCATGGCGCGCCAACCCAGTTCGTGCTTGATGCGCTTGCGCAGCTCGTCGGCGGGCCCCAGTTCGCCGTGCACGACGTAGACCTGGTCCGGCCGCTCGGGCATGGTGCGCAGCCAGTCCATCAGCTGGCTGGCATCGGCGTGCGCCGATGCCGACTGCAGCTGTACCACCTCGGCAGTTACGGGGACATCCTTGCCGTGCAGGCGTACCGAGGCCGCGCCGCTGGCCAGCGTGGCACCGCGGGTGCCGGGTGCCTGGAAGCCGGTCAGGATGATCATGTTGCGGTGGTCGCTGGCGTACAGGCCCAGGTGGTGCAGCACGCGCCCGCCGGTGGCCATGCCGCTGGCGGCCAGGATCACCATGGGGCCATGGCGGCGCGACAGTGCTTTCGATTCTTCGGTGGTGCTGACCATGGTGGCGCAGTGCGTCAGCGCACGCATCTGCTTGCTGCTGAGCCGGTGCTCTTGGGCGTAGTGCTCGGCCAGGTGGGTGGTGTGCACGGCCATGGGGCTGTCCAGGAACACCGGCAGGCTGGACGGGACGACACCGCGCGCCTTGAGCTCGGCGATGGCGTGCAGGATGGCCTGCGCGCGGCCGACGGCAAACACCGGCATCACGGCCACGCCGCCACGTGAGGCTACGCGGTTGAGGGCTGGGCCGAGTTCGGCCAGCACATCCTCCTGGGGGTGCTCGCGGTCGCCGTAGGTCGACTCGATCAGCACCGTGTCGGCCGCCGGCGCGCGGTCCGGCGGGTTCATGAGCAGGTCGTCGGTGCGTCCCAG
>JAYRLJ010000271.1:0-4521 GCA_041905305.1 Hylemonella sp.
GGCAGTCGCAGGATAATGGCGCCATGGCCGTTGTATTTGAAAGACCTTCGCTGCCGCAGCGGGTGGCGCCCCTGTTCCGTGGCTTCGACGGCCCGCTTGCCTTTGCCGTCTTCCTGCTGGCCTGTGCCGGGCTGTTGACCATGTTCTCCTCCGGCTACGACCACGGTACGCGTTTCATCGACCACGGCCGCAACATGCTGATCGCCGGCTTCATCATGTTCGTCGTGGCGCAGATCCCGCCGCAGCGGCTCATGACGCTGGCGGTGCCGCTCTATGTGGTGGGGGTGTCGCTGCTGATTGCGGTGGCGATCTTCGGCATCACCAAGAAGGGCGCGAAGCGCTGGATCAATGTCGGCATCGTCATCCAGCCCAGCGAAATCCTGAAGATTGCCATGCCGCTGATGCTGGCCTGGTGGTTCCAGAAACGCGAGGGCCAGCTGCGCCCGCTCGATTTCCTCGTGGCCGGTGCCCTGCTGGCCGTGCCGGTGGGCCTGATCATGAAGCAGCCTGATCTCGGTACCTCGCTGCTGGTGCTGGCGGCCGGCCTGTCAGTGATCTTCTTTGCCGGCCTGAGCTGGAAGCTGATCATCCCGCCGGTGGCGCTGGGCATCGTCGGTCTGGCGCTGATCGTGATCTTCGAGCCGCAACTCTGCGCCGACGGCGTGCGCTGGCCGGTGCTGCACGACTACCAGCAGCAGCGCATCTGTACCCTGCTGGATCCGACGCGCGATCCACTGGGCAAGGGCTTCCACATCATCCAGGGCATGATCGCCATCGGCTCGGGCGGTGTGTTCGGCAAGGGCTTCATGCAGGGTACGCAGACGCACCTGGAGTTCATTCCCGAGCGCACCACCGACTTCATCTTTGCCGCCTTCTCCGAGGAATTCGGCCTGTTCGGCAACCTGCTGCTGATTGCCGGCTTCATCTTCCTCGTCCTGCGTGGCCTGGCGATTGCCCTGGAGGCGCCGACGCTGTTCGCGCGGCTGCTGGCCGGCAGCGTGACGATGATTTTCTTTACCTACGCCTTCGTCAACATGGGCATGGTCAGCGGCATCCTGCCGGTGGTCGGGGTGCCCTTGCCCTTTATCAGCTACGGCGGCACTGCCATGGTGACGCTGGGCCTGGGGCTGGGCATCCTGATGTCGATTGCCAAGTCCAAGCGCCTGGTGCAGACGTGAGAGTGGCTCACCCCCAGGCTGCGCGCGCTGCGTGTCGCCTCTAGACTTGCGTCATGACGAGTTCTCCGTATCCCGTGGCGGTGGTTGGCGTGGGCAACATGGGCGGCGCCATGGCCGCCAACCTGTTGGTGCGGGGCTGGCCGGTGCACGTTTGCGACTTGGTGCCCGAGCGCATGCGCGAACTGGAGTCTTTGGGGGCTGTTCCGCATGAACATCCAGCGTCATGCGCTATCAAAAGCATAGCAACCATCGTCTGCGTGGTGGATGCGGCGCAATGCGAGCAGGTGCTGTTCGGACCGCAGGGCCTGGCGCCAGCGGTGCCTGCCGGTCATGCGGTGCTGCTGTGCCCGACCATCGCACCGCAGGACACCGAGTCGCTGGCGCAGCGGCTGGGCGAGCGCGGCATCGACGTGCTGGATGCGCCGATGTCCGGTGGCCCGGCGCGGGCGCGCACCGGCAGCATGAGCCTGATGGTGGCTGGTGCCGAGGCCGTCTACCAGCGGCACCGGACCTTGTTGACGGCGCTGGCTTCCCAACTGTTCCGCATCGGTGAGCGCGTCGGTGACGGTGCGCGCACCAAGCTGGTCAACAATCTGCTGGCCGGCATCAATCTCGTCGGAGCCGCCGAGGCGCTGGCGTTGGCCCGTAAGCTCGGTCTCGACGGCGCCCGCACGCTCGACGTGATCGAACAGTCCAGTGGCCAGAGCTGGATCGGTTCCGATCGCATGCGACGGGCCCTGGCGGGCGACTGGGCGCCGCGGGCACACATGACGCTGCTGCAGAAGGACACCCACCTGGCGTTGCAGGCCGCGGCAGCGGTCGGGTTCGACGGTCCGCTGGGGGCCGCCGCCAGCGCCGTGTTTGCGCGGGCCAGTGCCGCCGGGCTGGCCGGCCTGGATGATGCGGCCGTGTTGCGCTGGATCGAAGGCCATGCGCGCAAGTGTCCTGGCGCGGCGTGAGCAGCCCCAGGCCCGCATCGGGAAGTGGGTCGTCCTACAATGAAACCATGATTTCCCGCGAACTCACCCTGGAACGCCTGGCTGTGGCCAGGGAGCTGCTGTTGACCCCCTTCGGACTGGATGAATCGCACCTGCTGCGAGCCCTGTCGGAAATCCGTGCCCACCGGGTCGACGAGGCGGACCTGTACTTCCAGTACACCCGCAGCGAGGGCTGGAGCCTGGAGGAGGGCATCGTCAAAACCGGCTCCTTCTCCATCGATCAGGGCGTGGGCGTGCGCGCCGTCAGCGGCGAAAAGACGGCCTTCGCCTATTCGGATGACATCTCCGAGGCGTCGCTGCTCGACGCGGCCCACACCGTGCGCACCATCTCTGCGGCGGCCAAGTCGGCGCGCGTGAGGGCAGGGGCAACCAAGATCGCGTTGGCCCGCTCGCTCTATCCCGGCATGGACCCGATCGCCACGCTCGACAGCACGGCCAAGGTCAAGTTGCTGGAGTCTGTCGAGCAGTTGGCGCGCGCCAAGGACCCGCGCGTCGTGCAGGTCATGGCCGGGCTGGCCGGTGAATACGATGTGGTGCTGGTGGCCCGTGCCGATGGCACCTTGGCGGCCGATGTGCGTCCGCTGGTGCGCCTGAGTGTGACGGTGATCGCGGAACAGGCCGGCCGGCGCGAGATGGGGTCGTCCGGCGGCGGTGGCCGTTTCGGGTTCGCGTACTTCGACGACGCGATGATCCGCCAGTACGTGGATGAGGCGGTGGATGCCGCGCTGACCAATCTGGAATCGCGGCCGGCGCCGGCGGGCGAGATGACGGTGGTGCTGGGGCCCGGTTGGCCCGGCGTGCTGCTGCACGAAGCCATTGGCCACGGGTTGGAGGGTGATTTCAACCGCAAGGGCTCCAGCGCCTTCTCTGGCCGCATCGGCCAGCGCGTTGCGGCCAAGGGTGTGACGGTGTTGGACGACGGCACCATCGCCGACCGGCGTGGCTCGCTCAATGTCGATGACGAGGGTAACCCAAGCCAGCGCAATGTGCTGATCGAGGATGGCATCCTCAAGGGCTACATGCAGGACGCCATGAATGCGCGCCTGATGAAGGTGCGCCCCACCGGCAACGGCCGGCGCGAGAGCTATGCCCACATTCCGATGCCGCGCATGACCAACACCTACATGCTTGGTGGCGACAAGACGCCGGAGGAAATCGTCGCCAGCATCAAGAAGGGGCTGTATGCCACCAATTTCGGTGGCGGTCAGGTCGATATCACGTCCGGCAAGTTCGTCTTTTCCGCCAGCGAGGCCTACTGGGTGGAGAACGGCAAGATCCTCTATCCGGTCAAGGGCGCGACCATTGTCGGCAACGGCCCCGATGCGTTGACGCGCGTGACCATGATCGGCAACGACATGCGGCTTGACAGTGGTGTCGGCACCTGCGGCAAGGAAGGCCAGAGCGTGCCGGTCGGTGTCGGACAGCCCACCTTGCGCATTGACGGCCTCACCGTGGGCGGCACGGCCTGACGGCACGCGGATCTGGGTGCCGTTTTTTCTGTGCTATATTGAATCCATGGTTTCGACCCGTTCCTTCTTTTTTGGCTACTTTTGGTTCTCATGCGCCGCCGGCGGAAGAGAGTTCTGAACGTACCCGCAAGAAACGTACCGAATTCCAACAAACCGCCGGCCCCGCCGGCGGTTTTTTTTTGCCGGCGCACATATCCCAACTGGAAACAAGGAGTGACACGATGACTGCCAAAGCACAAGCAACCAGCCCCGATGCCTGGTATGCGCACCCCGGTGACAAGACCAGCCGTACCGACGACGAACGCATCAAGGACATCACTGTGTTGCCCCCGCCCGAGCATCTGATCCGCTTCTTCCCGATCCAGGGAACGCCCGTGGAGAGCCTGATCTCCCATACCCGCCACACCATCCACAACATCATGGCCGGCAAGGACGACCGCCTGCTGGTCATCATTGGCCCGTGCTCCATTCACGATCCGGCGGCGGCGCTCGAGTACGCCCGTCGCCTCAAGGCACAGCGTGACAAGTACAAGGACACGCTGGAGATCGTGATGCGTGTGTACTTCGAGAAGCCGCGCACCACGGTGGGCTGGAAGGGTCTGATCAACGACCCCTACCTGGACGAGAGCTACCGCATCGACGAGGGCTTGCGCATCGCGCGCCAGTTGCTCATCGAGATCAACCGCCTGGGCCTGCCGGCCGGCAGCGAGTTCCTGGACGTGATCTCGCCGCAGTACATCGGCGATCTGATCGCCTGGGGTGCCATCGGCGCGCGCACCACGGAAAGCCAGGTGCACCGTGAGTTGGCCTCGGGCCTCTCTGCCCCGATCGGCTTCAAGAACGGGACGGATGGCAACATCAAGATCGCCACCGATG
>JAYRLJ010000272.1:0-4519 GCA_041905305.1 Hylemonella sp.
CACGGCCTCGGTCTTGCCTTCCTGGAACAGCCGGTAGGTGGCCTTGTCGTCGAGCGGGATGTTCTCGAAGGCAAAGTTCTCCTGACCCTTGTGGCGCGCCATGATGAATTCGCGCGCGATCTCCAGGATGGTCAGCGTGGCCAGGCCCAGGAAGTCGAACTTCACCAGGCCGATGGCTTCCACGTCGTCCTTGTCGTACTGGCTCACCGCCGAGTCGCTGCCGGGCTGCTGGTAGAGCGGGCAGAAGTCGGTCAGCTTGCCGGGCGCGATCAGCACGCCACCGGCGTGCATGCCGATGTTGCGCGTCATGCCCTCCAGTTTTTGCGCCAAGGCCAGCAGTGTCTTGACCTCGTCCTCCTTCTCCAGCCGCTCGGCCAGGATGGGCTCGACTTCCAGTGCGCCGGCAATCGTGATGTGCTGGCCCGGCTTGTTGGGGATGAGCTTGGAGATGCCGTCGCAAAAGGTGTAGCTCATGTCGAGCACCCGCCCCACGTCACGAATGGCCGCGCGCGCAGCCATGGTGCCGAAGGTGGCAATCTGGCTCACGGCATCGCGGCCGTAGCGCTCTTTCACGTACTCGATCACCCGGTCGCGGTTGGCCTGGCAGAAGTCGATATCGAAGTCGGGCATCGAGACGCGTTCCGGGTTCAGGAAGCGCTCGAACAGCAGCTTGTATTCCAGCGGATCCAGGTCGGTGATCTTCAGCGCATAGGCCACCAGCGAGCCGGCGCCGGAACCGCGGCCCGGGCCGACCGGGCAGCCATTGTTCTTGGCCCACTGGATGAAGTCACCCACGATCAGGAAGTAGCCCGGGAAACCCATCTTCAGGATGGTGTTGATCTCGAACTCCAGCCGCTCCACGTAACGCGGCCGTTCGGCGTCGCGCTTGGCGACATCGGGGTACAGGTGGGCCAGCCGTTCCTCCAGCCCCTCGAAGGACACCTTGCGGAAATACTCCTCGATGGAGAGGCCGCCGGGAATCGGGAAATTGGGCAGCTGCGGCTTGCCCAGCACCAGGGTCAGGTTACAGCGCTTGGCAATCTCCAGCGTGTTGGCCACGGCGCTGGGCACATCGGCAAACAGCGCCGCCATCTGCGCGCTGTTCTTGAAGTACTGCTCGCGCGTGAACTTGCGCACCCGGCGCGGGTTGCCCAGGATCTCGCCCTCGGCAATGCACACGCGTGCCTCGTGCGCCTCGTAATCGTCCTCGGTGGCGAACTGCACCGGGTGCGTGGCGACCACCGGCAGCTTCATGGTGGCAGCCAGTTGTACAGCGGCGGCCACATGCGGCTCATCCTCCGGCCGGCCGGCGCGCTGCAACTCCAGGTAGAAACGGTGCGGGAAGATCGTTGCCAGTTGCAGCGCCACGTCATGCGCGCGCGCCATGTCGCCCTGCACCAACGCCTGCCCTACGGCACCGGCCTGTGCGCCGGACAGGGCAATCAGCCCCTCGTTCAGCTCCTGCAGCCAGGCCAGCTTGACCACCGCCTGCGCCTTGTGCACATTGGTCGTCCAGGCGCGCGCCAGGATTTCCGATACGTTCAGGTAACCCTGCTTGTTCTGCACCAGCAGCAACATCCGGCTGGTGGCCAGCGGGTCCTGCCCCAGGCCTTCGAGCTGGATCTCGACGCCGATCACCGGCTTCACGCCTTTGCTGCGGCCGGCCTTGTAGAACTTGATGGCGCCGAACAGGTTGTTCAGGTCGGTGATCGCCAGCGCCGGCTGGCCATCGGCCGCCGCGGCCTTGACGATGTCATCGATGCGGGTGGTGCCGTCAACGACGGAAAACTCGGTGTGCAGGCGCAGGTGGGCAAACATCCTGTCATTGTAGGAAACCGCCCCCCGCCGCCCTGCCTGTTATTTCGGCAAGTTGCACGTATTTCAGGCAGCCGCGCTGCTCGTTTGCCCCAATTCCCCCGCCCGGCGCCGCTGGGGCCGAACTTTTAAAATTCACGGGTGAACCGCATCCTCAACATCTCCGCCTACAAATTCATCCCCCTGCCCGATGCCGCGGTGCTGCGCGAGCGCCTGCTGGTGCGCGCCCTCTCGCTGAGCCTCAAGGGCACGGTGCTGCTGGCGGAGGAAGGCATCAACCTGTTCCTGGCCGGCCCCGCCGAGGCGGTGCGCAGCTTCGTGGCCGAGCTGCAGGCCGACGCACGCTTTGCAGACCTGGTGCCCAAGGAGAGCTGGTCGGCGCACCAGCCGTTCAAGAAAATGCTGGTCAAGGTCAAGCGCGAGATCATCCGCATGAACCACCCCACCATCCGCCCCGCCGAGGGACGCGCCCCGGCGGTGCCGGCCGCCACCGTTAAGCGCTGGCTCGATCAGGGCCATGACGACGAGGGCCGTCCGGTGGTGACGCTGGACACGCGCAATGCGTTTGAAGTCGACCACGGCACCTTCGAGCACGCCATCGACTGGCGCATCAGCAAGTTCTCCGACTTCCCGCAGGCGCTGCTGGAACACCAGGCCGAGTTGCAGGGCAAGACGGTGGTGAGCTTCTGCACCGGCGGCATCCGTTGCGAGAAGGCGGCCATCTTCATGCAGCAGGCCGGACTGGACCATGTCTACCAGCTCGAAGGCGGCATCCTCAAGTACTTCGAGGAAACCGGCGGCGCCCACTACCGCGGCAACTGCTTCGTGTTCGACGAGCGCGAGGCGGTGGGCGCCGACCTGTCGGCGCTGCGCGACTGACGGCTGTGCCCTCGTTTGCCGCCAGCGCGGGCGGCAGACTGTCATCCGGGTGACAAACGATGTGCGGCAGCGCAACAAGGCACTCAAGTTCCGGCAAAATGGGTCGAATCACTAAGAATACACATCAGTCACTTGACCCAGGAGACGCACGCATGAACGGTTTTTTCGGCCCCGCAACCGCCTTGATGGCCAAGTTGCGCTTCAGCCTCAAATTCGCCCTGTCCGGCCTGGTGGCCCTGGCCCTGCTGCTGTACATGGGCGGCAACGAGCTGGCGTCGCAGCAGAAGCGGGTCAGCATGATTGCCTCCGAGCGCGCTGCCGTCGACCTGATGGCGCACCTGGTGGAGTGGAACAAGGTGCTGATCGAGAGCCGGCGCATCACCATCACGGCCGCACCCGGCGACGAGGGCGTGCGCCAGCGTTTCAAGGACAATGCCAAGGCGGTCGAAGCCGTGCTCAAGCGCATCGAGGGCGGCGTGCAGGCCTCGGCACCGTGGTTCGACATGAGCAAGGAGCTCAAGGGCCTGCAGGACGGCTGGGCCGAGCTGCAGAAGAAGGTCGAGGCGCTGCCGCTGGATGCCGACTTCCCGCAGAAGGCCTTTGCGGCCCACGCTCCGGAATACGGCCGCCTGTACGCCTTCATGCGCGACATGGGCAACAAGTCGCGCATGGCCCTCGACCCTGACCTGGACCTGTTCTACCTGGGTTACCCGCTGGCCAACAACACGCCCAGCACCGCCGGTATCGCGGTGCGCATGGCAGCCTACGCCACGCTCAACGTCTCGCGTACCGAAATCAAGCCGAATGACAAGGTGTTCTACGAAGTGACCGAGGCGCGCCTGAGCGACACCTTCGGCACGGTGGAAAACATGCTGTCGCAGGCCATGAAGGCCAATCCGGATGTCGAGGCCAAGCTGAGCAAGAACTTCACCGACCTGAAGAACAGCTCCAAGGAGTTCATCGCCTTCACGCGCAAGAACTTCACCACGCAGGACAGCGTGGCCGTGACCCAGCAGCAGGTCGGCCAGGCCGCCCAGCCCACCATCGATGCCGCCTGGGCACTGGTGGAACAGAACCGCAAGGTGATGGACGACCTGCTGGCCGAGCGCGCCGGCGCCGCCGCGCTCAAGCGCAATGTGTTGGGCGTGGTGCTGGGCGTCGGCATTCTGCTGTCGATCTACCTCTACATGGGCATGTACCTCGGCATTGCCGGCGCCATGCAGGTGGCCAAGCAGGCCGGCCGCGCCATCGCCGCCGGCGAGCTGGGCACCGTACCGGCACCCACCACGCGCGACGAGTTCGCCGACCTGATGGAAGACCTGCGCCAGGCCGACCGCGCCCTGGTGGGCATCATCGGCAACGTCAAGCACGCGGCTGAATCGATTGCCACCGCCTCCACCGAAATCGCCCAGGGCAACGCCGACCTGAGCCAACGTACCGAACAGCAGGCCGGCTCGCTGGAACAGACGGCGTCCGCCATGGCCAGCCTGACGCACACCGTGCAGCACAGCGCCGACAACGCGCGCCAGGCCTCGCAACTGGCCGCCACCGCATCCGACGTGGCCGCGCGCGGCGGTCAGGCCGTGGGCGAAGTGGTGACGACCATGGCCGGCATCCAGCAGGCCTCGCAAAAGATCAACGACATCATCAGTGTGATCGACGGCATCGCCTTCCAGACCAACATCCTGGCGCTCAATGCCGCGGTGGAAGCCGCGCGCGCCGGCGAGCAGGGCCGCGGCTTTGCGGTGGTGGCCGGAGAGGTGCGCAGCCTGGCTGGCCGCTCGGCGGAAGCCGCGAAGGAAATCAAGGCGTTGATCTCCGACAG
>JAYRLJ010000273.1:0-4517 GCA_041905305.1 Hylemonella sp.
AGTTCGGCAACATCTTCAATGTAAACGTGGTCGCGCCGCTCTTCGCCTTCGCCAAACAGCGCAATGGGCTGGCCCTGGGCGGCCAGCCGACGAAAGCGGTTCGGCCCGTAGCCGTTGTGGGGGTCTTGCGCGCCGTAGAGCAGGGACGGGCGTAGCACCACCAGCGGCGCAGTGATACTACTGCGAAACATCAGCTCGCGCGCTAGGTGCATGACACCATGCAGGGATTCGGGTGCGAGCGGTGAGGTTTCGGTCAAAGGCTCGGATGAATCGCCATAGACGGCATCTGAACTGATGTTGACTACATGCGCCACGGGCACCCGTTGCAGGGCGTTGATCAGCGCTCTTGCCAGCACCATGTTCTTGATGAGCATGTCTGCGTCTTTGCACGGGGCCAGCGCAGAAACGGCAATAAAGGCGTCGGTGGGCCGCAGCAATGCGGCGAGTTGCTCGCCAGCGTCGGGGGCTTGAAGATCAATCTGTTCACGACCCAAACCCAGAGCGTCAATGCCGGCCACCCCGAGGCGGCGCATGATGGCACCGCCAACAAAACCACGTGCACCCACGACAACGACGCGTTCGGGAGCTCGTGGGGTAGTGTGGGTGTGTTCAAGCATGGTGGAATGTGGCAGGCGTTGCCTTACCGAGCGTGTGAACCTCAAGACCTGCGGCGGCGGCCGCCTTGCGATCCAGAACAGCATAGGGGTCAAGTACTGTCCGACCAGTCATGGCTGCAGCCATGTCCGCAGGGGCGATGGCGCGGAATTCAGGCCAGGGAGTAAGGATGAGCAGAGCGCCGGCGCCACTCAGTGCATCCAGAGCGCTGGCCGCGCCAGTGATACCAGCGCGATTGACAACGCTCGCCTGTACGACCGGGTCGAATACGCGCAAGCGGGCGTTGGGCAGGGCGGCAATCGTTGCCAGCGAGGGCGAGTTCTTTACCGAATGGGTGTTTTCCTTATAGGCCAGGCCCCATATGGCGACCGTAGCGTCGGGCCGCGCATCCAATAGCAAGGCTTGGATGGTGCGGGCGGCCCAAGCGCTGCGGTGCTTGCTGTTGGCAATCCACGCGCGTACCACGCCGGAGTCGGTGCCGTGCCGGTCGGCCAGCTCGCACACCGTCGCCAGGTCACGTTCCAGGTTGCCGCCGGCAATGCCCAGGCCCGGCGACAGGTAAGACCACGGGCCAATGCGTCGATCCAGCTTGAGGGCCGGAGCAATTTCGGACCAGTCCGCGCCGATGTGCTCGCACAGTTCGGCCAGCGTATTGGTCGTGGCGACCGATGCCACCAAGCACATGTTGATGGAAATCTTGGCCAACTCCGCGCTCTCATAGCGCATGGGCAGCAGGGGACAGCCATGCGCTTGCAGAAACTGCGCGTAGGGCGCGGGCAGCGGTTCGGCCGGGTCAGCGCAACCGATGATGTAACGCTCGGGAGACAGGGCCCGCTCCACCGCGCGGCCAAAGATCAAGGTTTCGACTTGACAGTACAAGCGGCGACCCGTGCGCTGGCGTACCCGGGTGAAGCCCGGAGGAATTTGTGATAGCAGCACAATGGTGGCGTCGGTGCGGGCCGCCGAGTACACCATCTCCAGCATGGCTTCAATCGGGCGCACATCACTGGTGCCATGGTTGTCCGTCGGCACATCGGGCGCCACATAGATCACGTCACAGCGAACCAGGTCGGCCGAATTGGCAGTGAACGTCAGGCGCTGCCTGTTCCTTGCGGCGAGTTCGTCCAACTCCGGCTCGGAAACCGGAAGCCGGCCTTGTCGGATTGATTCAATCCGCGCAGGGTCAGGGTCAAAGCAAACGACGGAGAAACCTTTCTCGCCGGCGCTGATACCTGACACCAGACCCAAATGGGTCATGCCGGCAAAACCCACAATGGCAGATGTCATGTTGCGCTCCGCATCGCGTCCTCAGAAAGGCCGCGCAGAGTGCGGTTCAGCCACAGGTCCGTGCCCAGGTCAGCAGGACGTCGCTCGAGGCAGGCCGTGCGAAAGTGGGCGTATTCGAGTGCCCAGGTTGGGTCTTCCTGCACCAGGGTTTGAATCTCCTCTGCCGGCCGGCCCGACGGCAACACTCGGGTGCGCACAGTGAGCGAACTGGGACCCCATTTGCAGAGCGACTCAATATGCGCTGAGCCGTTTTCGGCCAGGATGTCGCAGGTGAAGTGGTTGCGCCACATCAGCAAAGTCATCTCCAACTCCAGCTTCGGCGTGGAGCCTTCTGATGCGATCACCACATGGTCGGGCGCCTGGTTCTCGAACCGACTGGCCGAGGTGACTCGCAGGTCATCGGCCACATGGCCAAACCAAAACAGCGCCGTGTCCAACAAGTGAGAGCCCAAATCGGGCAGAACGCCCGCGCCCTGGTCGCGCCATTGGGACTCGCGTACAAGCCGAGCTGTGCCATTCCCGTAGAACATGCGGCAGCGGTAGATTCGCCCGAGGCGACCAGAGTCAACAAGGCCCTTCATGGCTGCAAAATGCGGCTCAAAACGGTGGTTGTAGGCGGTGTAGCAATAGGCACCATTGGCGCGAGCCAACCGTTGCAAGGCCAGAATTTCTGCATCGCCGGGAGCCCACAACGGCTTCTCCACAAGGACATGCTTTCCACGGCTTAACAGGTAGGTCAGCAGTTCGAGCTTGGGCTCGTCGGGCGTACAGACCAGGGCTGCGTCATAGCTGGCGAGTGGCACTTCGGACAGTTCGCGGTATTCGGCATCGCGATGCACCGGGTCTACTGCGCCCACATAGTCGGCACCTGCGAAGCGCTTACGCTTGCTGCCCTGCACTCCGAGGCCAACAACCAACGTCCTCAATTGCCCGGCCTTTGCTCGGTGTAGGCCACCTGGCGCTCCACGCTGTCGATCTTGGCCAGAACGGCGCGCGGTGTAATGGGGATGTTGCCATCCACCTCGCATTCACAAGCCGCGGCGATCGACCCAAGAATCGTTGCGATCATGTCCGAGCCGGTGGCGCGTTTGGCCAGCGTGGCATAGGCCAGCAGTGCGTCGCCAGCGCCCACCGCATCGACCACGCGGTCCACGAAGGAATCCACGACGGTGTACGACTCGATCGACTCATGGTTGCTGTTGTGGCAGGTCAGCACACCGCGTTCGCCCAACTTGAGAATCAACGTCTTGCAGCGGGCTGCATCGTAGAGCGAAGACGCCAGTGGCCGCACGCCGGAGTCCTGGTCCCCCAAGGCAAACCGGGCTTCACGTTCGTTCGGGGTGATGAGGTCGAATTCCTGAAAATCGGTGATGTTGCCCCAGCGGCTGGCCACCTGGCTGTCAGCCACCTTGAAGACGCCCGCTGGTATCGCCGAAATGAGTTGCGGAATGGTTCGGCGATTGAAGATGCCGTGGCGAAAATCACTGAACACGACGGTATCATGCCCGCCGGTGGCGATGGCGTGCTGCAGCTTGGAGACGATCTCGTCAGAGATGGAACGGTTGTCCAGCGTGTCGATCTTTAGCAGGCGATAACCGCCGGTCACGATGGCGTTCTTGTTGGTGGTCGGACGCGTCGGGTCAATGATGGCGTTGCAGTCTATGTCGCTCTTGGCCATGCCGTCCAACACGAACTGCTTGAAGGAGTCTTCGCCCAGCACTGTAGAAAACGTGACCTTGGCGCCTGCGGCGCGCAGGTGCTCCGCCACGATGGCCGCACCGCCAATGTAATCATCTCGTCTCTCGTAAAGTACGCTCATCGTAGGCGTTTTGGTCTGGCCCCCAATCATTGCGGCATGGGTGTAGCTGTCGACAATCGTGTCGCCAACCACATGCACACGCATGCCAGAGAATGAATCCAGCGCGCTTCGCAGCGAATCGAATGTGAGCCCGTGCGCGTCCATGCTCGTCACCAGCTTCTCCAGCATGATGGCCGGCGGAGCGAGGTCAATCAGGCGGCTAGACGAATAGACGATGTCGCCAGGGGTGAAGATGATCTCGCCGCCGTAGCTGCGCAGCACGTCGACCTCTTCCTGCGTCTTGGGTGGCAGGCCGCCAGCGGTGTACTCGTAGCCCTTGGCAAACAGATCAGGCTTGATCTTGCGAAGGTTTTCGATCGGTGTGGCATTGTGATCAATCACCACGTAGTCGACCAGCTCAAAAGCCGCCAGATTGAGCGCACGCAAGTCCTGCGGCACATGAGGGCGATGCGTCCCCTTTGAGATGTGGCGGTCGGCCGTGATGCTGGCCACCAGAATGTCGGCCTTGCTCTTGGCGTACAGCAGGTGCCGCAAATGACCAGGATGGACCACGTCAAAGACACCGTGGCACATGATGACCTTCTTCTGGCGAGGCGGTGTGCCGAGAATTGCGGCCAGTTCGGCGCTGGTCTTGATCTTGTGATTGAAAGACTTGGCTAATGCGGATAACACAGAGTCACTCCTTGCCCATGTACTGGAACCAGGTCTTGGTCGCGGAGGCGATGGACTGGGGTTCCCACAGCGGCGCATCGCGCCAGTAACTGATGTTCTGCAGGATTTGTTCGACGCCCTCCTC
>JAYRLJ010000006.1:0-11006 GCA_041905305.1 Hylemonella sp.
CAGTGACTGGCCAGCCAAACCCGGGCGGCTGGTCGTCACCTTCCCGCCCGGCGGCAGCAGCGATGCCGCCGCGCGCATCGTGGCGCCGCGCCTGGCCGAGCGGCTGGGCCAGCCGGTGGTGGTGGACAACCGCCCCGGTGCCGGCGGTGGCGTGGGGCTGGACCTGGTGGCCAAGGCGCCGGCCGACGGCTACACCATCGTGCTGGCCTCGGCCGGTGGCCTGACGGCCAACCCCAGCCTGTACAAGAAGCTGAACTACGACCCGGTGCGCGACTTCGCGCCCATCACGCTGTTCGGCTCCAGTCCCTTCGTGCTGCTGGCGCATCCCTCCCTGCCGGTCTCCAACGTGGGCGATCTGCTCAAGGCGGCCAAGGCGCAGCCCGGGCGCCTGAGCTACGCCTCGGGCGGCAACGGCACCGCCATGCACCTGTCGGGCGAGTTGCTCAAGTCCATGGGGGGCGTGCGCATCGTGCACATCCCCTACCGCGGCAGCGGCCCCGCCCTCATGGCCGTGGTGGGTGGCGAGACACAGCTGGCGATTGCCGACATCACGACCGCCGCTGCGCAGATCAAGTCGGGCCGCGTGAAGGCCGTGGGCCTGTTGAGCAAGGAGCGCTCGCCGTTGGCGCCGGAGATCCCGTCGCTCAACGAGTCGGGCCTGCCCGGCTACGACGCCGCGGGCTGGTTCGGCATCCTCGCGCCCGCCGCCACGCCGGCGCCCATCGTGCAACGGCTCAATGCGGAGATCACCGCCGTGCTGCGCTCGCCCGAGGTGCGCGAGCGCTTTGCCACGGCCGGCCTGGAGCCCCTGCCCAGCACGCCGGAGGAGATGGCGGCGCTGATGAAGGTCGAGGCGGTCAAGTGGGGCCGCGTCATCAAGGAATCGGGTGCCTCGGTGGACTGAAGGGGCGCACAGGTCCGCACCCCGGTGCCGGGCCCGCATCCCACTGGCGCGATGCGCCACCCGGCCCTAGACTCCACGCCAGGAGACCAGGGCATGCAGAGCAAGACCTTCACCAGCGGCCGCATCCGCCGCGCGGACTATGACGAAAGCACCCGGCAGCTCGACCTGCACTGGGACGACACGACCGTGCGCGCCTACAAGCACGTGCCGCAGGAAGTGTTTCGCCGCCTGTGCAGCGCACCGAACCCGACGACCTATTGGGAAGACCGCATTGCCGAGGAGTATCCGAAGGGCACGCCGGTGAGCAAGGGCGCGGGGGCGGAGGATGCGGCGCAGAAGTTGCGGGGTTTGTTTGGTAGTGACTATGGTTTGTCACTGACCGGTAGCGGTCAGAAGCTGTCCGTCGTGTCATGCTCTCATGCCAGTCGCTCGGTGCACATGATTGGTGACTAGGCGGTTGAATGGCCATCGGACGCGATGACAGCTTGCCGTACTCAAGATCGTAGATAGCATGGCTATGACTACAGCAGCAACCGGGCATCAGTAACTCGCCAAATTCGTTATGGGTAGCGAATTTGTTCGCCACGGCGTAATTGACCGCATCTCGAAAAATTGGTGTGATTACACTGACGCAGCGATTTCAGATACTTGGACAAGAAATGAGCTTACGGGGGGCGCGGCATGAGTCTGGGAATAACTTCTGAGCACGAAATTCGACAGCGCTATTTTCTGCTTTCCAAACGTTGGTCGATTTCGCTAATTCTGCTTGCCCTGGTGATCTATAGCTGCGCAGTGGTCTGGAGTGAGTTTGTGTTTTCGGTAAGCACCACTTCTCCGGATATCGCAAAAAAATGGACAGCCCAGTTGAAACGACTTGGATGTCCTCGGGATGGCAACGAGATTGAGGAAAAAGATTACGCCATTCCGCGTGCGAAGCTGGCCAGTTCTCGCAGCCCATGGTTTCTCGATAAAACCCGACACTTTGGGTACTACATTGATTTCTTGGATTCTTATCCTGGATGTATTGCCTCTTGGATACTGCTTAGCGAATCAGGCGTTAGTGGTGTTCCACCTGGATCAACGATTTATTTCTATGATCGAACTTCCGGCGAGCCAATTGTCAAAATTACCATTGAATCCATCGAAAAACGATGAGTGAGAAATGATCCGGCAAATTCGGAGATGCCGCAGACCGTAATGCAAATAGTCTGACAGAGTGCATTGGCTGAACGTCAGCTTACGCTGAGCGTAGATGTCCGCAGAGGATCACTAGTGTCGGCGGTCGATCACCACAAAAATCCATCTTACGCCGTAGGCTCAATGGCATGCAACGAAGCAAGCGCGGCGAGGGCGCGGCCTACATCGGCTTCCACTTTCAGGCCCAAGGCAGTATCCGCCCGCGTCCGCCCCCGGTTCACCGCCGCCACCGGCTTCTCCAACTTCACCGCTTCCTCCACAAAGCGGTAACCCGAGTACACCATCAGTGACGAGCCGGCCACCAGCACGGCATCGGCCTGCGCCAGTGCCTCCCGCACCGCCGCCACGCGCTCGCGCGGCACGCTTTCGCCAAAGAACACCACGTCCGGTTTGAGCAGGCCGCCGCAGTGCGGGCAGGCGGGCACGTCAAAGGCGGCGAAGTCCAGGTCTTCCAGATCGGCATCGCCATCGGGCAGGCTGTGCGCGTCCAGCGCGAGCCAATCGGGGTTGCGGGCTATCAGCGCCTGCTGCAAGTCGCGGCGCGGGCTGCGCGTGCCACAGCCGAGGCAGACCACGGTGTCGATACGGCCATGCAGGTCCACCACGTTGGTGCTACCGGCGGCCTGGTGCAGGCCGTCCACGTTCTGCGTCACCAGCAGTTGGATGCGGCCGGCGCGTTCCAGTTGTGCCAGCGCGTGGTGGGCGGCGGTGGGTTGCGCGTGGGCCATGGTGCGCCAGCCCAGCATGCTGCGCGCCCAGTAGCGTTGGCGTGCAACCTCGTCATCCACAAAACGCTGGTAGCGCATGGGCTCGCGGCGCTTCCAGGCGCCGTGTTCGTCGCGGTAGTCGGGAATGCCGGCGGCCGTGCTGCAGCCGGCGCCGGTGATGACCAGCAGGCGCGGGTGCCGGTGCACGAAGTCGATCAAGGGCTGCAGGCCGTCCATGGGCGGATTGTGCTGGCTTGCGCGCACGCGTGCAGGGGTGGGGTTCAGCGCCCGTCCGCGCACTCCAGTTCGAACAGCGGCACCTCGGCCTGATGGCTCAGCCACACGCCGCCCCCCAGTGCCTTGAAGCCCTCGGACAGACCGCGCCGGTACAGCTGCGCGCGGTGGCGGAACAGGCGCGGGTCGGTCAACGTCTCATCGATGGTGTCGCGCTCGTAGTCCTCGCGCGTCACGGCTTCCAGGTACAGCGCGCCGCGGCACAGCGTGCCCAGGTTGTGCAGCGCCAGCTTGAGGTCGGCCGCGCTCAGGTAGGGCAGCACGCCCTGGCAGATCACCAAGTCGAATGGCTCGGTGCTGCGGTAGTCCACCACCGAGCCGCGCTCCCAGCCGTAGCGCGCGCACAGGTACTCGCTGTACTCCACGCCGTGGTAGGCCGCGCCCGGAAAGTGCCGGGCCACCATGTCACGCCACAGGCCGATGCCGCAACCCACATCCAGCACGCGCCGCACTGGCACGCGCAGGTACTGCAGGTAGCTGCACACGAAGGTGCCCAGCCGCTCGACATGCGCGGGGTCGACCACGCTGGTTTTCTTGTCGAAGTAGTAGCGCTGGTAGTAGGCCTCGTCGAACCACTGGTCACTGGCAGATTGCACGCTCGTTCCTTGTTGCCACGGCGCCCCCCTGCGGGGCGCCAGCGGGGAGTATCGCCCACGGCGTGCCGCAACCAGAGAAAACGGCACCCGCAGGTGCCGTATCTCATGAGTCAAAAGGGCTGCTGGGGCTTGTCTATCAAGCGCCAGCAGCTATCAAACTCATAGCGCTTCGGCGTCAGGCGGCCGCCTTGACCTTCAGGCGCCAGGCGTGCAGCAGCGGCTCGGTGTAGCCGTTGGGTTGCACCAGGCCCTTGAACACCAGGTCGGTGGCGGCCTTGTAGGCGAAGGAGGTTTCGAAGTTGCCAGCCATCGGCTTGTAGAAGGGGTCGCTGGCGTTCTGCTGGTCCACCACGGCGGCCATGCGCTCGAAGGTCTTGCGCACCTGCTCTTCGGTCACCACACCGTGCAGCAGCCAGTTGGCCATGTGCTGACTGGAGATGCGCAGCGTGGCGCGGTCTTCCATCAGGCCCACGTTGTGGATGTCGGGCACCTTGGAGCAGCCCACGCCCTGGTCGATCCAGCGCACCACGTAGCCCAGGATGCCCTGCGCGTTGTTGTCCAGCTCCTGCTGGATTTCTTCGGCGGTCCACTTCGGCTTGACGGCCACGGGAATGGTCAGCAGGCCGGTGAGCATCTTCTCTTCCTGCGCCTTGAAGCTCTTGGCGGTGGCCTGCTTCTCCAGCTCTTCCTGGATGGCGGCCACGCTCACCTGGTGGTAGTGCAGCGCGTGCAGGGTGGCGGCGGTGGGCGAGGGCACCCAGGCGGTGTTGGCGCCGGCCTTGGGGTGCACGATCTTCTGCTGCATCATGGCGGCCATCAGGTCGGGCATGGCCCACATGCCCTTGCCGATCTGCGCCCGGCCTTTGAGGCCACAGGCCAGACCCACCAGCACGTTGCTCTGCTCGTAGGAGCTGATCCAGTCGGTGCTCTTCATGGCGGCCTTGCGCAGCATGGGGCCGGCGTGCATGGCGGTGTGCATCTCGTCGCCGGTGCGGTCCAGGAAGCCGGTGTTGATGAAGGCCACGCGGCTCTTGGCAGCGGCAATGCAGGCTTTCAGGTTCACGCTGGTGCGGCGCTCCTCGTCCATGATGCCCAGCTTGACGGTGTTCTCCGGCAGGCCCAGCAGCTTCTCCACGCGGTCGAACAGTTCCACCGCAAAGGCCACTTCGGCCGGGCCGTGCATCTTGGGCTTGACGATGTAGATCGAGCCGGTGCGCGAGTTGCGCACGCCGTTGCTCGTCAGGCCTTTCAGGTCGTGCAGCGCGATGGTGGTGGTGATGACGGCATCCATGATGCCTTCGTGGATCTCGCCGCCGTTGCCGTACAGGATGGCCGGGTTGGTCATCAGGTGGCCGACGTTGCGCACGAAGAGCAGCGAGCGGCCATGCAGCTTGATCTCTTCACCATTCGCGCCCTTGTAGACGCGGTCGGCATTGAGGCGGCGCACAAAGGTCTTGCCGCCCTTGCTCACTTCTTCGGTCAGCGTGCCCTTGAGGATGCCGAGCCAGTTGTCATAGGCGGTGACCTTGTCGTCGGCATCGACGCAGGCCACGGAGTCTTCCAGGTCCAGGATGGTGGACAGCGCGGCTTCCACCAGCAGGTCGCTCACGCCGGCGGCGTCGCTCTTGCCAATGGGGGTGCTGCGGTCGATCTGGATCTCGAGGTGGATGCCGTTGTTGCGCAGCAGAATGGCCGACGGCGCAGCGGCGCTGCCCTGGTAGCCGACGAATTTGTTGCCGTCCGCCAGCTTGGCCTTGGTGCCGTTCTTCAGCGTGACGACCAGCTTGCCACCTTCCACGGTGTAGGCGGTGCTGTTGAGGTGCGAGCCCTGGGTCAGCGGGGCCACGCGGTCCAGCACGTGGCGGGCGTATTCGATCACCTTGGCGCCGCGCACCGGGTTGTAGGGCTTGCCGTCGGCCGAGACCTTGGTGGCACCCTTGGTTTCCGGCAGCACGTCGGTGCCGTACAGCGCGTCGTACAGCGAACCCCAGCGCGCGTTGGCGGCGTTCAGCGCGTAGCGGGCATTCAGGATCGGCACCACCAGCTGCGGGCCGGCCTGCACGGCCAGCTCGGCGTCCACGTTGGCGGTGTCGGACTGCACGTCCTTCGGCACCGGCACCAGGTAGCCGATCTTTTCCAGGAAGGCGCGGTAGGCCTTCATGTTCTTGATCGGGCCGGGGTTGGCCTTGTGCCAGGCGTCCAGTTCCACCTGCAGGCGGTCACGCTCCTTGAGCAGGGCGGCGTTCTTCGGGCCGAGGTCGTGGGCGATGGCGTCGAAGCCCTTCCAGAAATCGGCGCTGGAAATGCCGGTGCCCGGCAGCACCTTGTCTTCGATGAAGCGGTACAGCGGGGTGGCGACTTGCAGGCGCTGGGCCTTGGTGCGTTGCGTCATGGTCTTACTCCTTGAAGTTTGAAATTCATTCGGCCGGGAAGAAGCCCAGCACGTCGTTGAGTGAGTTGCCGCTGCGGCTGGGCTGCGTGCCCAGCTCCTCGAACGGCAGATCGTAGCGGTTGACCCACAGGGTCTGGTAGCCGTACCAGGTGGCGGCCAGTGCGTCCCAGCTGTTGCTGCTGACGAAGACAATCTGCCCGGCGCGCAGGCCGGTCGCCTGCTCGCCCAGGGCATATGCCTCGGGGTGGGTCTTGTACTTGCGCACCGCGTCCACGCTGATCACGTGGTCCAGCAGGCCGTCCAGGCCCGCGCTGCGCACGGCGATGCCCAGCATCTCGGGGTCGCCATTGGAAAGGATGCCGGTGGCGATGCCGCGGCTCTTGAGCGCCTGCAGCACGTCCCGGTTCTCGGGGAAGGCGCTCAGGTGCCGGTACTGGTTCATCAGCTGCTGCTCGGCCTCGTGCGTGAGCGCGAGCTTGAGGCGCTTGCAGGCGTAGCGCAGGCTGGCCTGCGTGAGTTGCCAGAACGGCTGGTAGTGCGCGCCGTGGTTGCTGGTGGTGACCAGGCGGGTGTATTCGATCTGCTTGTCGCGCCACAGCAGGCTCAGGGCCTGGCCCTGGCCGGGAAAGAGTTGCTCCGCGACCAGGCCGACGCTGTAGACGTCGAACAGCGTGCCGTAGGCGTCGAACAGGACGGCCTTGGGCGTAGCGGCAGCGGAACGGGATTTTTCCATGCCTGAACTGTATTTGATACCTGGGCGCGTATTAATACCAAAAACATGCGTTGATTCGGCACAAAAAGGATGGAATGACGGACCGGGGCGTCCGGCAGCGCCAAAGGGCCGTCAGCCGCCGTCCGCTACAGCGGCAGCCGACGTCATGACGCAATCCCGCCCGGCATGCTTGGCCGCGTACAGCGCCTCGTCGGCGCGGCCCACCAGGGCGTCGGCACTCTCCTGCGGCTGCAGCTGGGCCGCGCCGATGGAGATGGTGATGCGGAAGGTCTCGCCGTTGGCGTTGAATTCCAGCGCTGCAATGGCCAGGCGCAGGCGCTGAGCCGCTTCCACGGCCTCGGTCAGCCGGGTGGCTGGCATGAGCACGATGAACTCCTCGCCACCCCAGCGGCCGAACAGGTCGCCGGCGCGCAAGGAGGCTTGGGCGCGCGCCGCCAGCTGGCGCAACACCTCGTCGCCGACGGCGTGGCCCCAGGTGTCGTTGACGCGCTTGAAAAAGTCGATGTCCAGCATCAGCACGCAGAAGTCATCGTGCTTGCGGTGCAGGCTCTGGATCATGCGGCGCAGTTCGGCCTCGATGTGGCCGCGCCGCAGGGCACGCGTCAGGCCGTCGCGCACCGCCAGTTCACCCAGTTCGCGGTTGCGCAAGGCCAGTTCTTCCGACTGCTGGCGCAGCAGTTCCTTGGTGCGGCGTTCCTCGTCCAGCGTGGCGTTGAGCTGGTTCAGCAGTCGCAGCCGGTTAAGGCGTGCGCGGACCCACTCGTGCGTGCGGCGGTGTTCGCCGCGGCTGCGGATCAGCAGCATGAAGCCATAGGCCGCCAGGCCGACCGGCACCACGGGGTAGTGGGTGGGGAATTCGGGATGCTGCACATAGAGCACGACCAGCGTGCCCACCACCAGCACGGCGAGCACGCTGGCGTAGACGCGCACGGCGATGCCGGTGGAACTGAGCAGGAAGGACATCAGCCCGACGACGAAGATCAGGCGCAGGTAGAACAGCGGGTCCATGGCCTGCGTGTCCAGCAAGGCCGTGCCGCCGACCCAGCCCAGTGCGAGGCCCACCACCCCGAGCCATTCACCGGCATACCAGCGCCGCAGACGTGCGGCCTGCGCGTCGGGTTGGCGGATGAAGGAATGGGCCAGCGCAAAACGTACCACCTGCACCACGATCAGGCAGGCGGCCCAGGCCAGCAGCTTGGGCAGGGGGTGGACATCCAGGTGTGCCCAGACCATCAGCAGGATGGGCAGCAGCCCCAGCACCGTGGATTCGCGGTTGCGCAAGCACAGCTCGTGCATGACGCCGACCCGGACCTGATCGTCAGAGACGTCGATCGGCACATCAGGGGCGGTAGGTCGGGCGGTCATGTGGGGTGCGGATGAATAGTTTTACTCCCAAAAATGTTTTAATTTATGCAAAACTAGTCCAATTATCCCCAATTAAGGCAATAATTACCAGCCATGGACAAGCTCAAGCAAATGGAATCCTTTGTCTCGGTGGCCACCCGGGGCAGTCTGACGGCTGCGGCCAACGCCGAGGGCGTGGCGCCGGCCATCATGGGGCGCCGGCTCGATGCACTGGAGGCGCGCCTGGGGGTCAAGCTGCTGGTGCGCACCACCCGCCGCATCACGCTCACGCATGAGGGTAGCGCCTTTCTGGAAGATTGTCAGCGCCTTCTGGCGGATGTCGCCAATGCCGAAGCCAGCGTTTCCGCGGGCGGGGTGAAAGCCAGCGGTCACTTGCGCATCACGGCGCCGGCCGGCTTCGGACGCCGCCACGTGGCGCCGCTGGTGCCCAAGTTCCGCGAACTGCATGCGGACGTGACGATCTCGCTCAACCTGAGCGACCGCGTGGTGGACATTGCCGGCGAAGGCTACGACTGCGCGGTACGCGTGGGCGACATGCCCGATTCGTCCCTGGTCAGCGTGCGCCTGGCCGACAACCGCCGCCTGTGCGTGGCCACGCCCAAGTTCCTCAAGCAGCACGGCACGCCGCAGGTGCCGCAGGACCTGGCGCGACTGGATTGTCTGGTGCTGTCCAGCGATGCGTCGCAGACGCGCGGCTGGGCGTTCAAGGTGCCCAAGGGCGATGCCTTTGAGGTCATCCACTTCAAGCCCAACGGCCCGATGGACTGCTCCGACGGTCAGGTGCTGCACGACTGGTGCCTGGCCGGCTACGGCATTGCCTGGCGCAGCACCTGGGAGGTGGAGGCCGAGATCAAGGCCGGCCGCCTGGTGGAGGTGCTGGCGGACTATGCCGCGCCGCCCAACGGCATCTACGCCGTGTTCCCGCAGCGCAAGCACCTGCCGCTGCGCGTGCGCCTGTGGGTCGACTTCCTCAAGCACCACTACAGCCAGACCGGCTTCTGGCAGGGCTGACGCCGTCCGTCGGGCTCGGGCGAAATAAAACCCCGCGCAGCCTCTGGCTGGCGGGGTTTTTTGATTGGGGGAGTTGGCGCTTACTGGGCCTTGAGGCACTCGCTCATGAACTTCTTGCGCTCGTCGCCCTTCTTGTCCTTGGCCTGCGCGTTGCACTGCTTCATGCGCTCCTGTTGCGTCATGGCCTGGGTGGCGGCTTCCGTGGGCTTGCCGCTGAGGCAGGCGCTCATGAACTTCTTGCGCTCATCGCCCTTCATGTCCTTGGCGTCCTGGTTGCACTGCTTCATGCGTTCCTGCTGGGCGGTGCGCTTGTCGGCCGCCTCGGCGTGCTGGCCGCTCAGGCACTCGCTCATGAACTTCTTGCGTTCGTCGCCTTTGCGGTCGCCGGCTTCCTTGTTGCACACGGTCATCCGGTTCTGCTGGGCAGTGGGGGCTTTCTTGTCATCGGCAGCGTGGGCGGCGCCCACGCTCAGGGCCAGGCCGAGGGTCAGGGTGGTCAGTAGTTTTTGCATGGTGTGTTTCCTCTTGGTGTCGTGTGTCCCGGGGTATCCCGCACGAGATTCCAGCATACAACGCCGCGGCGGGCAAACCGGATCACATCCGGTTACCGGGGCCCTGCCGGGCGCAACAGCGGCCGCCTCGTAAAATCCAGCCCTATGTTGTCTGTCAAAAATGAACTGCTGCAGGCGCTCGCGGGCGTGCTGGAGCAACTCCAGCCCGGCGCCGGTGCGCGGGCTGCCTATGAATCCCCCAAGGTGGCGGCCCATGGTGACCTGGCCACCACGGCCGCCATGCAGCTGGCCAAGCCACTCAAAGCCGCACCGCGCCAAGTGGCTGAACAGTTGTGCGCCGCGTTGCAGGCCACTGCCGCCTACCAGCAGTGGGTGGATGCGGTGGAGATCGCCGGCCCCGGCTTCATCAACATCAAGCTCAAGCCGGCTGCCAAGCAGCAGGTGGTGCGCGAGGTGCTGGCGCAGGGCGCGGGCTTCGGCCGCCGCGCCTCCAACGGCCAGCGCATGATGGTGGAGTTCGTCTCCGCCAACCCCACCGGCCCGCTGCACGTGGGCCATGGCCGCCAGGCCGCGCTGGGTGACGCCATCTGCAACCTCTATGCGACCCAGGGCTGGGACGTCTACCGCGAGTTCTATTACAACGACGCCGGCGTGCAGATCCAGACGCTGGCCAACAGCGTGCAGCTGCGCGCCAAGGGCTTCAAGCCGGGCGATGCCGAATGGCCGGAAGCGGCCTACAACGGCGACTACATCGCCGACATCGCAGCCGACTTCATGGCGAAGAAGACCGTCAAGTCGGACGACCGCGAGTTCACCGCCAGCGGCGACGTGAACGACCTGGACGGCATGCGCCTCTTTGCCGTGGCCTACCTGCGCCATGAGCAGGACCTGGACCTCAAGGCCTTCGAGGTCAAGTTCGACAACTACTACCTGGAGTCCAGCCTCTACACCAGCGGCAAGGTCGACGCCGCGGTGCAGACGCTGCGCGATGCCGGCAAGACTTACGAACACGACGGCGCGCTGTGGCTCAAGACCACCGAGTACGGCGACGACAAGGACCGCGTCATGCGCAAGGGTGACGGCACCTACACCTACTTCGTGCCGGACGTGGCCTACCACATCACCAAGTTCGAGCGCGGCTTCCACAAGGTGGTCAACATCCAGGGTACCGACCACCACGGCACGATTGCGCGCGTGCGCGCCGGCCTGCAGGGCGTGGGCCTGGGCATTCCGCAGGGCTTCCCCGACTACGTGCTGCACACCATGGTGCGCGTGGTGCGCGGCGGTGAAGAGGT
>JAYRLJ010000006.1:11016-32888 GCA_041905305.1 Hylemonella sp.
TACGTGACGCTGCGCGACCTGATCGACTGGACCAGCAAGGATGCGGTGCGCTTCTTCCTGCTCAGCCGCAAGCCCGACACCGAGTACACCTTCGATGTCGACTTGGCAGTGACGCAGAACAACGACAACCCGGTCTACTACGTGCAGTACGCCCATGCGCGCATCTGCTCGGTGCTGGCGGCCTGGCGTGAAAAGGAAGGCGGCGACGTGGCAAGCCTGAAGGACGTCGACCTGTCGGCGCTCGACAGCCCGGCCGCCCAGGCGCTGATGCTGCAGCTGGCCAAGTACCCCGAGATGCTCAGCGCCGCGGCGCAGGACTTTGCGCCGCACGACGTGACTTTCTACCTGCGTGACCTGGCCGCCAGCTACCACAGTTACTACGATGCCGAGCGCATCCTGGTGGACGACGAGGCCGTTAAGCGTGCCCGTCTGGCCCTGGTCGCCGCCACCGCGCAGGTGCTGCACAATGGTCTGGCCGTGCTCGGCGTGAGCGCGCCGCAGAAGATGTGAGCCGCGGCGGCCCGCATCTTCCTCACTTCAAGACAAGAGACAAGGCTCAAGGCATGAAACAGCAACGCGGCGGAACCCTCCTGGGCTTCATCATCGGCGTGGTCGTCGGGCTGGGGGCCGCCCTGGCCGTGGCCGTGTACGTGACCAAGGTGCCGGTGCCCTTCATCAACAAAGGCGCTGCCAGCCGCTCGCCCGATCAGGACGCGGCCGAGGCCAAGAAGAACAAGGACTGGGACCCGAACGCCCCGCTCTACGGCAAGAACGCCGCCAAGGCACCCGCACCGGCGGCCGCTGCGTCGGCGCCGGCCGCCTCGCTGGGCAAGGGCGAAGCCAAGGTGGAGGGCAAGACCGAGAGCAAGCCGGCCGTCACGGCCGATCCGCTGGGCGACCTGGCCAAGGCCAAGGCGGCAGCCGATCCGTTCAGCTACTTCGTGCAGGTGGGCGCTTTCCGAACGCCGGAAGATGCCGAGGGTCAGCGTGCCAAGCTCTCGCTGGCGGGCGTGGAGGCCAAGGTGTCGGAGCGCGAGCAGTCCGGCCGCATGGTCTACCGCGTGCGCGTGGGTCCGTTCGACAAGCGCGACGAGGCCGAGCGTACCAAGGACAAGCTCGACGGCGCCGGTTACGAGACCGCGCTGGTGCGCGTGCAGCGCTGAGTCCTTGCCGGGTGCGGTGAACTTTTTGCGCTGCCGCCCCTCCTACCTCGGGTTCACTAGGAGTTGTTGAAGATGAAACGTCGTGATTTTTCTCTGGGTCTGGGCTCGGTGGCCGGCTCGGTGCTGTTGTCGCCCGCCCTGGCTCAGACCACCACGCCGGCGCAGTTGCAGGGCAAGCGCCCCGAAGCCGGGCGTGACTACCTGCCGCTGGACAAGCCCGCCCCGGTGGAGACCCCGGCCGGCAAGATCGAGGTGGTGGAGTTCTTCTGGTACAACTGCCCGCACTGCAACAGCTTCGAGCCGACCTTCGAGGCCTGGGCCAAGCGCGTGCCCAAGGACGTGGTGGTGCGTCGCGCGCCGGTGGCCTTCCGCAGTGACTTCGAGCCGCAGCAGCGCCTGTACTTCACGCTCGAGGCCATGGGCCTGGTCGAGAAGCTGCATGCCAAGGTGTTCTATGCTATCCACGTGGAGCGCAAGCGCCTGGACCGGCCCGAAGCCATCCTGGAATGGGTGGTGCAGCAGGGCGTCGACAAGGCCAAGTTCACCGAGCAGTTCAATTCCTTCAGCACCGCGTCCAAGGCGGTGCGTGCCACCCAGCTGATGAATGCCTACAAGGTCGAAGGCGTGCCCGCCATGGGTGTGGCTGGCCGTTACTACACCGACGGCACCCTGGCGCGCGGCATGGACAACGTGCTGCGGGTGGTGGAGCACTTGGTGGGCGAGGCCCGCAGCCGCCGCTGAGCCGGGCTCAACGTTGCTGCGCCGTGGCCTGCAGGCTGCTGCGCAGCGCCAGCTTGCGCACGATGGCCGAGAAGGCGCGCGAGGCCGGTGAGCGCCGCGCGCCGGCCGACCACAGCATGCCCGGGGTGCGGATCGGCGTCGGGCTCTCCAGCCGCACCACCTGCAACCCCGCATTGGCCGGCACGGCGCTGGCGGTGACGATGCTGGCCAGCGTGGTCTTGGCCACCACGCCCATCATGGGCGCCAGCGCATTGATCTCCACCATCACCATCGGCTCGGCGCCGCAGGCCTGGAAGCATTCGTCCAGCATCAGGCGCGTGGCAAAGCTGCGTGGCAGCAGCACCATGGGCAGGCGGTGCAGTTCCACCATGCGCACCCGTTTGCGCCGTGCCAGCGGGTGCTGACGCGCCACCACCAGCACCATTTCTTCGTTGTACAGCGGCTCGAACTGCAGCGGCCCGGCTTCCGCCGGACGGTAGGCGATGCCAAGGTCGAGCGAGCCGGCCTGCAGCCGTGCGGCGATGGCGTCGGCCGAGAGTTCTTCCACCACCACCTTGACCCGCGGATGGCGCTGCTGGAAGGTGGCAATGCAGTCGGGGATGAAGCCGAGGTTGAAGGTGTGGGTGGAGCCGATGCGCAGTTCGCCCGCCGCCTCCAGCGTGTTCTGTTTCAAGGCGCCCAGGCCCTGGTCGATCTCGCGCAGCGCGCGCGAGGCGTAGTGCAGGAACTCGTCGCCAGCCTCGGTCAGCACCACGCGCTTGCCGATGCGGTCGAACAGCGGTTGGCCCAGTTCCTCCTCCAGCTGCCGGATCTGGTGCGACAGCGTGGACTGCGTCACGTGCACGCGCTCGGCGGCGCGCGTGAAGTTCAGCGAACCGGCCAACGCCAGGAAGTAGCGCAGGTGCCGCAGCTCCATGGAGACTCCTTCATCATCGATGTCATCGATCATAACGATGAAAAATCATCATTTCTGAAAATCATCTGGCCTCACTACAGTCGGGTTCCAACGCAAGCCGGGCGCCATGCCCGGCCGCCACGCAGACAACCACAGAGGAGTGCAAGCGGTGTTCAAAGTCCTCAGCGGCATCAAGGTGCTGGAGCAGGGAACCTTCATCACGGGCCCGGCGGCGGGCATGTTCCTGGCCGACCTCGGCGCGGAGGTCATCAAGATCGAGCAGCCGGGCACCGGCGACCCCTTTCGCGCCTTCCGCGGCGGCCTGTACAGCCCGCATTTCCAGACCTACAACCGCAACAAGCGCAGCATCACGCTCAACCCCAAGCTGCCGCAGGACGCGGCGGTGTTCGACGAGCTGGTGAAGGACGCCGACGTCTACATCCAGAATTTCCGCCCCGGTGCGGCCGAGCGCCTGGGCGCCGGCGAGGCCCGGCTGCGCGCGCTCAACCCGCGCCTGGTGTACTGCGCCATCAGCGGTTTCGGCCAGAGTGGCCCGGCTGCCGGCCGTCCGGCCTACGACACCGTGGCGCAGGCCGCCAGCGCCTTCCTCAAGCTGCTGGTCAACCCCGAGAACCCGCGCGTGGTGGGGCCGGCGCTGGCGGACGCGATGACGGGCTTCTATGCCGCCTATGGCGTGCTGGGCGCGCTGGTCGAGCGCGGCCGAACCGGTGTGGGCCACAGTGTGGAGGTGTCAATGCTGGAGGCCATGTGCCACTTCAACCTCGACGCCTTCACGCACTACTTCTCCGAGAACGAGATCATGGGCCCCTACAGCCGGCCCAGCGTGTCGCAGTCCTACGTGCTGGAGTGCCGCGACGGCCTTTGGATCGCGCTGCACATGTCCTCGCCCGAGAAGTTCTGGCAGGGGCTGGCCAACGCCATCGAGCGTCCGACGCTGTTTGAAGACCCGCGCTTTGCCACCCGCGAAGGCCGCATCGCGCACCAGGAAGACCTGATCAAGCTGCTGGGCGGGATCTTCCGCCAGCACGACCGCGTCACCTGGTGCCGCCGGCTGGAGGCCGAGGACGTGCCGCATGCGCCGATGTACGACACGCGCGAGGCGCTGGAAGACCCGCAGGCGCAGCACCTGCAGCTGGCGGTGAGCACCCGTCATCCCGAGGGTGGCGAGTGGCGCACCATCCGCTCGCCCGTCAGCTTTGACGGCCAGCGCGCGCTGGAGGTCACGGCGCCGCCGGTGCTGGGCGCCGACAACGCCAGCATCGTCGAGCCGATCCGCCAGCGCCTCAAGCAGACCGCCTGAGCCACCCATAACAAACAACACCGAGGAGACCACCATGACCCCATCGAATGAAAACGAACTGACACAGGCCGTGCTGGAGCGCCTGCAAGGCGCTACCGACCCGCGCTTTGCACAGATCATGCGTTCGCTCATCACCCATCTGCATGCCTTTCTGCGCGAGGTGGACCTCAAGCCCGATGAGTGGATGGCCGGCATCCAGTTCCTCACCGAGGTCGGCCAGGCCTGCACCGACAAGCGCCAGGAGTTCATCCTGCTGTCGGACACGCTGGGTGCTTCCATGATGGTGGTGATGCTCGACCAGCTGCGCGCCGCGGCCAAGTCCAAGGGCCACCTGCCCATGACCGAGGCCACCGACGCCACCGTGCAAGGGCCCTACTACTGGGAGGGCGCGCCGCTGGTGCCGCGCGGCACCGACATCGCCGAGGGTGTCAAGGGCGAGCCCACCTTCTACAGCGGCCGCGTCACCGACACCCAGGGCCGGCCCTTGCAGGGCGCGATCCTCGACATCTGGTCCGGTGATGGCGAAGGCGTGTACGACATGCAGGTCGAAGGTGCCGGCATGGCCGCGCGCGCGCGCATCGAGACCGACGCCGAGGGGCGCTACTGGTTCTGGTCCATCAAGCCGAGCTACTACCCGGTGCCGGTGGACGGGCCGGTGGGCCGCATGCTCGGCGGCATGGGCCGCCACCCGAACCGGCCGGGCCACATCCACATGAAGGTGTCGGCATCGAAGCACGTGCCGCTGACCACGCACCTGTTCGTGTCCGACAGTCCTTATATCGATTCGGACGCCGTGTTCGGCGTGCGTCCGAGCCTGATCGTCGAGTACGAATCCCACCCCGCCGGCCAGGCGCCGGACGGCCGCACCATGGGCCAGCCCTACTGGTCCGCCCATTACGACTTCCGCCTCGAACCACAGGCAGCCTGAAAGCACAGCATGAAGATCGGCAAATCCACCGTCCCCCGCACCGCCATCTGCACGTCCGACGAGCACACCATCGTCGTGCGCGGCAAGGACCTGTGCCAGGACCTCGTCGGCAAGATCTCCTTCGCCGACTACTTCTTCCTGCTGCTCACCGGTCGCATGCCCGATGCCGCCTGCAGCGCCGTGCTCAACGCCACCCTGGTGGCGATCGCCGAGCATGGCCTGGTGCCCAGCGTGCAGGCCAGCCGCATGACCTACGCCGCCGCGCCTGATGCGCTGCAGGGCGCGGTGGCCGCCGGCATCCTGGGCTGCGGTTCGGTCATCCTCGGCGCTTCCGAATACGCCGGCCGCCTGTTTGCCGAAGTCGAGCAGCGCATGGCCGATGGCACGGATGTCGATGCCGCGGCCACCGCCGTGCTGCGCGAGTACCGTGCTGCCAAACGTGCCATCCCCGGCTACGGCCACCCGCTGCACAAGGCGCGCGACCCGCGCGTGGACCGCCTGATCGCCGTGGCCACCGAGGCCTGCGCCGATCTGCGCTACGTTGAGATCGCGCAGGCGCTGGAGCGCGCCGTACCGGGCGTGGTCGGCAAGGACCTGCGCATGAACGTCTCGGCCGCCATTCCGGCGGTGCTGATGGGCGTGGGCTTTCCGATCTCGTCGCTCAAGGGTGTGCCCATGCTGGCACGCACCGCCGGCCTGATCGCCCACCTGGCCGAGGAGGCCGAGCAGCCCAGCGGCTTTGCCCTGTCCTACCAGGCCACGCGTGAGGTGGAGTACACCGGCGAGGTGCCGCCCGGCTACGGGAGCGCTGCATGAAGCGCCGCGTCCTGTTGGCCTCCGCCCTGCTGACCGCTGCTGCCGCGCAAGCGCAGATCGGGGGCGCCCGGCCGCTCAAGCTGGTGGTGCCGTTTGCCGCCGGCACCACGACCGACATCGTGGGCCGCGTGCTGGCCGACGCGCTGGGCAAGACGCTGGCGCAGCCGGTGGTGGTGGAGAACAAGGCGGGCGCCGGGGGCGCCATCGGCAGCGAGCTGGTGGCCAAGTCCGGGCCGGACGGCAACGCCATCCTGCTGGGCACCGTGGGCACGCACGCCATCAACCCCACGCTCTACAAGCGATTGGCCTACCAGCCGTTGCGCGACTTCGTGCCGTTGGGCTTTGTCGGCGCCACGCCGACGCTGCTGGTGGTGCCGGCCGCGTCCAGCTGGAAGTCGGTGGCCGACCTGAAGAACGCGCCGGCCGGCCGAGTCAACTACGCCTCGGCGGGTAACGGCACCTCGGGCCACCTGGCCGGCAGCCTGCTCAGCGGTCGCCTGGGCAAGGACTTCGTGCACGTGCCCTACCGCGACGGCGCGCAGGCCCTGAGCGATGTGATGGCCGGCAACGTGCAGTTCATGTTCTACCACCCGGCCGCCGTGCTGCCGCACATCCGCGCCGGCAAGCTGCGCACGCTGGCGGTGTCCAGCGGACGGCGCAGCAGTGCCGCGCCTGACGTGCCGACGCTGATCGAGCAGGGCGTGCCGGACTTCAACCTGGTGGCCTGGTTCATGTTGTATGCGCCGGCCGACATGCCGGCGGCGCAGCGCGATGCGCTGCGCGAGGCCACGCGCCAGGTGCTGGCCCAGCCCGAGGTGCGCGAGAAGCTGACCGCGCAGGGCGTGGAGACGAGCGAGATGAGTGCTGCCGACATGGCCGCCTTCGGCAGCGCCGAGGTGGCCAAGTGGGGCGAGGCCGTGCGGCGCTCGGGGGCGCAGGTCGATTGAGCCCGCCACCGAGCCGCTGCGCAGCCCAATTTTCGGAAAGGAGAGCTTCCATCACTTCATGCAAGACGGCGCAAACCTAGAGACAAGCCGCGCGCCGGATCACGCAGGGGCATAGCCCGGCCCGTGATCGCGTTCGCGTACTGACGGTGCACAGACGATTTCAACAAACGCGGGTCCGAACCCGCAACAGGAGACTACAGATGCGTTCAGGAATCAAGACTTTGGTCGCCCTCGTCATGGGCGTGGCGTGCAGCCTGGCATTCGCCCAGGGCAGCGAGTGGCCGAACAAGCCGATCAAGATCGTGGTGGGTTTTGCCCCCGGCACCCCGCCCGACATCTTTGCCCGCCTCTATGGCGACTACGTCGGCAAGAAGCTCGGCGTGCCGGTGGTGGTGGACAACAAGCCCGGTGCGGCCGGCAACCTGGCCTCCGACACCGTGGCCAAGTCGCCCGCGGATGGCTACACCGTGCTGTACAACCTGTCCACGGCCTTCACCATCAATCCCTACATCTACAGCAAGCTGCCGTTCGACCCGGCCAAGGACCTGGTGCCGGTGGCTACCACCATGCGCCAGGGCCTGGTGCTGATCGGCCGCCCGAACCTGCCGGTCGGCTCGGTGAAGGAGCTGGTAGCCGCTGCCAAGGCCAAACCCAATGCGCTGTCGCACGCCTCCTACGGCGCCGGCAGCCCTTCGCACCTGATCGTCGAGTGGCTCAAGGACGAGACCGGCACCGAGATGACGCACGTGCCCTACCGCGCCAGCCCGATCTCCGACCTCATCGGTGGCCAGATCGACATGGTGATGGAGCCGATCGCCACCGCCTTCCCGCAGATCAGCACCGGCAAGGTCAAGGCGCTGGCCTATTCGGGTCCGAGCCGCTTCCCTGCGCTGCCCGACGTGCCCACCCTGGCCGAGACCGTGCCCGGCCTGACCATCATGTCCTGGCATGGCATCTGGGCGCCGGCGGCCACCCCGGCTGCGGTGCTGAACCGCATCAACGCCGTGTTCGTCGAGGCCAGCAAGGACGCCGACGTGTCCAAGCGCATCCGCGACCTCAACAGCGAACCGCTGGGGGTGAGCCGTGCCGAGATGGCCAACATGGTGCGCCGTGACGCCGACATCTACAGCCGCATCGTCAAGGCCAAGAACATCAAGGTGGACTGAGTACCCGCGCCGCGGACCCCATCCCGGCCTGACCACCGGGGTGCGGTCCGCGCGCCGTTTTTCCCTGCTGCTGCATGACCGCTACCGACATCAATATGACCGAGGCACCGCTGGATGCGCGTGCCCTGGCCTGCCTCTTTACCGAAGCCCGCACCCACGCCAGCTTTGCGCCCGAGCCCGTGCCGCCGGCGCTGCTGCAGCGTCTCTATGAACTGGCCGCCCTGGGCCCGACCTCGATGAACTGCCAGCCGGCCCGTTTCGTGTTCGTCACCGGCGAGGCGGCGCGCGAGCGCCTGCTGCCGCACGTGGCGGCGGGCAACGTGGCCAAGGTGCGCGCGGCGCCGGTGACGGTGATCGTGGCGCGCGACCTGCGCTTTCACGAGTGGATGCCGCAGATCTGGCATGTGCCGGAGGCGCGCGACAACTTCGAGCGCCAGCCCGAGCTGGTGCGCAGCACCGCCACGCGCAATGCGACATTGACGGCCGGCTACTTCATCCTGGCGGCGCGTGCGCTGGGGCTGGCCTGCGGGCCGATGAGCGGCTTCGACGCCGCAGGCGTGAACCGCGAGTTCTTTCCGGACGGCCGTTGGGAGGCTGATTTCCTGCTCAACCTGGGCTATGCAGCCGGGCCGGCGCCATTCCCGCGCAACCCGCGGCTGAGCTTCGAGCAGGCTTGCCGGGTGCTGTGAACCCGGCGTGAGGGCCTGCCCTGCGTGGCAGGCCTTCTTTTTTCAGGCACGGCAAGGCCTCTGGCGTGCGGGTGGGCCGCTACAATGCCGGAAACGCCCCGACAGCAAGATTCGTGCCTTTATGAACCATTCCCTACCCCGGCTGTTGTTGTGTGCTGCCTGTGCCTTGCTGGCCACCGCTGCCTCGGCTGAAAAGGCCGACCGCGACAAGCCGATGAACATCGAGTCGGACGCGCTGCGCTACGACGACCTCAAGCAGTTGAGCATCTTCACCGGCAATGTGGTGCTGACCAAGGGCACCATCGTCATCCGCGGCGCGCGCGTCGAGGTGCGGCAGGACCCGGAGGGCTACCAGTTCGGGGTGGCGTTTGCCGCGCCCGGCAAGCGCGCCTTCTTCCGCCAGAAGCGCGACAACGTGGACGAGTACATCGAAGGCGAGGGCGAGACGATTGAATACGACGGCAAGGCCGACATCGTCAAGTTCATCAAGAAGGCCGAGATGCGCCGCCTGCGCGGTGCCACGCTGGCCGACGAGACCACCGGCGACGTGATCGTCTACGACAACAACACCGACGTCTTCACCGTTGACGGCGGTGCGCCCAAGGACGCCAAGGGCGGCCGCGGCCGCGTGCGCGCCATGCTCACGCCCAAGCAGGACAACCCGCCGGCGGCCCGGTCTGAGCCGGGTCCGGCGCTGCGTGCCACCACCACGCTGGGCGGGGAGAAGAAGTGAGCGACACCGCGTTGGCGCCGGACAGCACCGGCACGGCCCAGGGGCCGGACACAACCCACAGCAAGCTCGAAGCCCGCCACCTGAAGAAGTTCTACGGCAGCCGCGAGGTCGTCAAGGACGTCTCGCTCACCGTGCGCAAGGGCGAGGTGGTGGGGCTGCTCGGCCCCAATGGTGCCGGCAAGACCACTTCCTTCTACATGATCGTCGGCCTGGTGCGTGCCAGTGCCGGTGACATCACCATCGACGGCGCGTCGGTCGAGCACATGCCGATCCACCGCCGCGCGCGCCTGGGCCTGAGCTACCTGCCGCAGGAAGCTTCCATCTTCCGCAAGCTCAACGTGGAAGACAACGTGCGCGCCGTGCTGGAGCTGCAGCACGACGAGGCTGGCAAGCCGCTGTCCAAGGACGAAATCGAGCGCCGCCTCACCGGCCTGCTGCAGGACCTGCGGGTGGACCACCTGCGCGCTTCGCCCTCGTTGGCCTTGTCCGGTGGCGAGCGCCGCCGGGTCGAGATTGCCCGCGCCCTGGCTACGCAGCCGCGCTTCATCCTGCTGGACGAGCCCTTTGCCGGCATCGACCCGATCGCGGTGATCGAGATCCAGCGCATCATCAGCTTCCTGAAGTCACGCGGCATCGGCGTGCTGATCACCGACCACAACGTGCGCGAGACGCTGGGCATCTGCGACCACGCCTACATCATCAGCGACGGCCATGTGCTGGCGCAGGGCACCCCGGCCGAGATCGTGGACAACGTCGATGTGCGCCGGGTCTACCTCGGCGAGCACTTCAGGATGTAATGAAACAGGGGCTGTCCCTTCGGGTTTCACAACACCTGGCGCTCACGCCGCAGTTGCAGCAGTCGATCCGGCTGCTGCAGTTGTCCACGCTGGAGCTGAGCCAGGAAGTCGAGCAGATGCTCGACGACAACCCCTTTCTCGAACTTGCCACCGACGAGGCGCCGCGCGAGGAGTTCGGCCTGGAGCGCGCCGACACGCCGGTGCCGGAAGGCGAGCGGGAAGCGGAATACGCTATCAATTCCATAGCTGGTGACGCTTTCGAGACGGGCGCTAGCGCCACCAATGATGCCGAAGCCGCGCCCCTGACCGGCGACGACCCACCGGACTGGGAGGGCGACGGCAGTGTCGACATGGCGCCCGACGACAGCGAATGGGGTGGCGACGCCCCCGCGCGCGGCCAGCGTGACGAGGACGACGACACCTCTGCCACCGAACTGGCGCGCAGCCAGGAATCGCTGCAGGACTTCCTGCACCGCCAGGCGCTGGCGCTGCGCCTGAGCGAGGAAGACCGCGCCGCACTGCGCTTCCTGATCGAATCGCTCAATGACGACGGCTACCTGGAAGACCCGCTGGAAGAGCTGGCCGAAGGCCTGGCCGGCAACGACGCCGAGCAGGTGGAAGAACTGGTGCACCATTTCACCGTGGCCCTGCGCCTGCTGCAGAGCCTGGAGCCCACGGGTGTGGGCGCGCGCCACCTGGCCGAATGCCTGACGCTGCAGCTGCAGGCCCTGCAGCGCGCGCCGGGTGCGCATGCCCCCCGCCCCGAGGTGCTGGCGCAGGCGCTGCGGGTCTGCGCCCAGCCGCTGGAGCTGCTGGCACGCCGTGACACCCGACGCCTGACGCAGCAGTGCGGCGGCACCGAGGCGCTCACGCGCGAGGCGCTGGCGCTGATTGCGCGGTTGGAGCCCAAGCCGGGGCGGCGCTTCGTCAACGTCGAGCGCAACATCGTCGTGCCCGACGTGCTGGTGCTCAAAAGCGGTAGCGGCGCCAACACGCGCTTTCGCGTCGTACTCAATCCGGACGTCATGCCGCGCCTGCGCGTGCACGACATCTATGCCAACGCGCTCAAGGGCCACAAGGCCAGCGGGCGCGACGCCGACAACTACGCCGCGCTGCAGCAGCGCCTGCAGGAGGCGCGCTGGTTCATCAAGAACATCCAGCAGCGCTTCGACACCATCCTGCGCGTCTCCAGCGCCATCGTCGAGCGGCAGAAGAACTTTTTCATGCATGGCGAGCTGGCCATGCGCCCGCTGGTGTTGCGCGAGATCGCCGATGAGCTGGGCCTGCACGAGTCCACCATCAGCCGCGTCACCACCGCCAAGTACATGGCCACGCCCTTCGGTACCTACGAGCTGAAGTACTTCTTCGGCTCGGGCCTCGGCACCGAGTCCGGCGGCAATGCGTCGAGTACCGCGGTGCGCGCGCTCATCAAGCAGTTCGTCGCCGCCGAGAACGCCAAGAAGCCCTTGTCGGACAGCCAGATTTCCGACATGCTGAAGGAGCAGGGCATCGAGTGCGCGCGCCGGACGGTGGCCAAGTACCGCGAGGCACTCAAGATTGCGCCAGCGAATTTGAGGAAGGCGTTGTGAGATGAACACCCCCCGAGACGCTGCGCGTCTCCCCCCTCCAGGGGGGCGCACCCAGCGGCCCGGCGGAGCCGGTTCCGCGGGTGCCTTCGTCTGGATTTTTGTATGAATCAACTGACTCTCTTTCTCCCCTGCGCTGCTGGCGTCGAGGACTATCTGGCGCCCGAGATCCTGCGCATCACGGGCTTGCCGCCGGGCTGCATCACCAAGCAGCGCGGCGGGGTGGCGGTGCGCACCTCGTTTGCGCACGCCATGCTGCTCAATCTCTACAGCCGCTTGGCGCAGCGCGTGCTGGTACTGGTGTCCTACACCGAGTACCGCAACGAGCAGGACCTGTACCGTGCCGCCATGGTGGTGCCGTGGGAGCAGTGGTTCACGCCCAAGGAGAGCATCAAGGTCGAGATCACGGCCCAGCACAGCCCGCTGACTTCGCTCAACTTCGCGGCGCTGAAGGTGAAGGACGCGGTGTGTGACCGCTTCCGCGAAACGTCGGGCGGCGTGCGCCCCGACGTGAACACCCAGTGGCCCGATGTGCGCATCTACGCCCACCTCACCACCGACAGCTGCTCGCTCTACATCGACACCTCGGGCGAGCCGCTGTTCAAGCGAGGCTGGCGCGAAGACAAGGGCGATGCGCCGCTGAAGGAAACCCTGGCCGCCGCCATGATCGCTGCCAGCGGCTGGGCCGACGGCGACGGCGACCTGCTGCCGCTGTACGACCCCTGTTGCGGCAGCGGCACCGTGGTGATCGAGGCGGCGCAGATCGCCTGCAATATCGCGGCCGGTTCCATGCGGCGCTTTGCGTTCGAAAAGTACCGGCCGTTCCGCGCCGCTGAATGGCAGGCCATGAAGCGCGAGGCCGCGCAGGCCGTGGTCAAGCCCGAGCCGGGCCAGGCCACGCTGATCTTCGGCAGCGACGTGTCGCACCGCATGGTGGACTTCGCGCAGCGCAATGCCCAGCGCGCCGGCGTGGCCGACGTGATCGAGTTCCGCGGCGGTGACGCGCTGCAGCGCATGCCGCCCAGCAGCACGCCGGGCGTGATGCTGGTCAACCCGCCGTATGGCGAGCGCATCGAGGCCGGTGGCTTTGCCGGCAAGGCGCGCTGGGGCGCGCGCGAGCTGCCCGAGACCGAGCAGGCCGACGACGGCAGCGAGTTCTTCAGCAAGCTGGCCACGCACTGGAAGAAGAACTACGCGGGCTGGACGGCCTGGGTGCTGACGCCCGACCTCAAGCTGCCGGGCAAGATGCGCCTGAAGGAGTCGCGCCGTGTGCCGATGTGGAACGGCCCGCTGGAGTGCCGGCTGTTCAAGTTCGAGATGATCAAGGGCGCGGTGCGCGAGCGGCCCGTCACTCCGACGGCGTCATGATCGTCCTCGACACCAACATCGTGCTCGACCTGTTCGTCTTCGACGACCCGGCCGTGTTGCCGCTGAAAGAAGCTCTGCAGAGCGGCCGCCTGCACTGGCTCGCCACGCCCGCCATGCGCGAGGAACTGGCCCGTGTGCTGGCCTACAAGCAGATCGTGCCGCGCCTGGCCTACTACCAGCGCAGCGCCGCCGACGTGCTGGCCGACTTTGACCGCCTGGCCCAGGGGGTGGACGCTGCGCCCAAGGCCCCCGTGACCTGCAAGGACACCGATGACCAGCAGTTCATCGACCTGGCGGTCGCCCACAAGACCCCGCTGCTGAGCAAGGACCACGCTGTGCTTTGCATGAAAAAACGGCTGTTGACGCTTGATGTGCAAGCGCAGACAGCTATTGAATTTGTAGCGTCCATGGCGGCTGACGCCGCTCCTGCCCCCCTTGCCTGAAAGACTTGCCATGAGCCAAGACCCGCAACCCACTTCTGCCGAGCCCCTGGGGGCAGACGCCTTCGACGAACTCGAAGCCATCCTCGACGAACTGCGCACGCGCGACGACGAGATCCCGCAATGGGAGTTCTGCGAAGGCTACATGGCCGCGCTGATCTGCTGCCGCCGCGCCATCCCGCCCGAGGAGTATTTCGCCATGCTGCTGGGTGGCGAGGACGGCAGCGAGGCGTTTGCCGACGTTGCACAGCGCGAGCGCTTCAAGGCGCTGTGGGCGCAGCGCTGGCTGGAGGTGAGCGAGTCGCTGGCGGCCAAGGTGGACAACCTGGAGGACGAAGCCGCCTACCAGCCTGAGGTGATGGACGTGCGCGGCGCCGTGGCGGCGTTGCCGCCAGCCGAGCGCGCCGCGTTTGATGCCGAGCATGGCGACGAGCCGCTGCCCTCGTTTGCCCAGGTGTGGGCGCTGGGCTTCATGTTCGCGGTGGAGAACTGGCCCGAGGAGTGGGCGCCGCCGCGCGACAAAGAGGCCGCCCAGTGGCTCGACGCCTCGCTGCAGGCCATCGTCGCCATGACGGACGACGACGAGGACGAACCCGAGATCTCGCCCTTCAGCGACGACGGCCCGCCCTCCGTCAGCCTGGCGCGCTTGAACGCCTTCGGCGAAGCGGTCTGGGCCGTGTACGACCTGTACGAGCTGTGGCGCAGCATCGGCCCGCGCGTGGAGACCGTGCGCAAGGAAGCCACGCCCGGGCGCAACGACCTGTGCTACTGCGGCAGCGGCAAGAAGTACAAGAAGTGCCACGGCGCCACCTGAAGGCTGCCGGGACGAGCGACACAAGGAGCACGGTCATGCACCACAACCTCTGGCCTTTCCTGCTGCACTGGGGCATCACCGCCGTCTCGCTCTGGGTGGCCAGCCACCTCTTTCGCGGCATCCGCTTTGCCAGCGTCGGTGCGCTCATCGTCTCGGCCTTGCTGCTGGGGCTAGCCAATGCGCTGGTCAAGCCCTTGCTCATCCTGCTCACGCTGCCGCTCACCTTCCTGACCTTCGGGCTCTTCCTGCTCGTCATCAACGCGCTGGTGCTGATGCTGGTGTCGGCCGTGGTGCGCGGCTTCACCGTCAGTGGCTTCTGGACCGCCTTCTTCGCCAGCATCTTCATCGCCGTGCTCAGCTTCATCATCGGCGCGTTCGTCGCCGGCGGCACGGCCGAATACACCATCCAGATGCCGCACGGCGGCACGTGGCTCTGATGCATGACGGGCCGGATGTTCGCCGCCAGCGCGTGTGGCCTGGCGCCACGACCTGACGCCGGCGCATGAACGTCAGCCGGCGCGTCCTGCTCGCGCTTATCCTCACCGTCGTCCTTCATCTGCTGGTGCTCTCCCTCGGGATCCACCTGCAGGGACCGCGCGCGCCAGCCCCGCCGCCCCTGCCGGAGCTGCCACTGACCATCCTCACCGAGCCACCGCCACCCGCCCCCCAACCCGTGCCGGTAAAGCCGGCCAAGCAGGCCGAGCCGGCGGCACCTCGGCCGGTGGTCAGCGAGGTGCCCGCCAAGGCGCCCGCGTCGCTGGCTGCGCCGCCCGCGCCCTCGGCCGAGGAGTGGGCGCAGGCCGCGACCTACACGCTGAAGAACAGCAAGCGTTACCGCTACAACTGGGCGCAGCAGGTGCGCAGCATGATGGGCACCGCGGTGGAGGGGCCGGACCAAGGCGTGGTGCGCTTCCGCGTCGAGATTGCGCCCGACGGCAAGCTCGCGAAGCTGGAGACGCTGTGGACCACGTCGCCCAAGGCCGAACAGCTGGCACGCGCGGCCATGCAGCGCATGCCACCCTTGCCGCCCACGCCCACCGGCAAGCCGCTGATCTTCGAGACCAACATCTCCTTCCAGCCCTTCGAAACCGGCTGGCCACCGATCTACAAGTACGACTGCCGCCCCGACCCACCGGCCTTCCGCAACCCGTTCGCGTGGGACGGCCAGTCCGCGCGTGGCACGGCGCGTGCAGCCCCGCCGCCTGCGGACGAAGCGCTGTCGCCCGACTGCGAGGCCCAGTTGCCACAAGACAGTGTGGAGGCCATTGGGGCCGACGTCGAGCGGCAGCTGAAGGTGTGGGGCTCGAACAAGCTGGTGCCCAGGTAAGGCGCGGCGGCGTGTGAGTCCGTTGCTGCGCATTACGATGGGGCGTCTTCTGTTGTCATGCCGCGTGCCATGAACCCCACCTTGACGATCCGCGACGAAGCCCCCGCTGATATCGACGCCATCACCGCGGTGACGGTGGCCGCCTTCCAGACGCTGGACATCAGCCACCACACCGAGCAGCTCATCGTCCTGGCGTTGCGCGCCGCGCAGGCGCTCAGCGTGTCGCTGGTGGCAGAGATGGAAGGCCGCGTGGTCGGCCACATCGCTTTCTCGCCCGTGACGCTGTCCGACGGAACGCCCGGCTGGTACGGCCTTGGCCCCGTCTCGGTGCTGCCGGCGCTGCACCGCCAGGGCATCGGCGCGGCTTTGATTAAAGAGGGCCTGCGCCGCCTGCAGGCGATGGGCGCCGGGGGCTGCTGCCTCGTCGGCCACCCGGCCTACTACGGCCGTTTCGGTTTCCAGCACCCGGAGGGCCTGGGCCATGAGGGTGTACCGCCTGAGGCCTTCTTTGCGTTGGCGTTCAACGGCCCCATGCCGCAGGGCATGGTGACGTTTCACGAGGCTTTCAAACTTGACTGTCCGCCAGAGCTGGCCACGGACCTTTGACGTCTCCCGCGCTCGGAGCGACGAGAGTGCGTCGCTGCGGTTGGTGGTAACTACTCCGCGTGCAAATGCCCGACCTTCACCAGGATCAGGCAGCCTTCGCGACTGAAGGGCTGGTGCTGGCTCAGATGCGGGCTGCGCAGCCAGCTCAGTGCGGGGTAGTCCCCGTGTTCGTCGGAGAAGGTGCCCTCCAGCACCAGGATTTCTTCGCCGCCGAAATGCCGGTGCGGGTTGAAGAAGGTCTGCGGCGCCCAGCGTACCAGCGCCGTGTGCTGGCCTTCGAACTGGTGCAGCGGCATAACCTGCAAGCCCGGCACCAGCCCGGGATGCCAAGCCGCCGTGCGCGTCTCGACGACGACGCGATCCAAGTCCGCCGGGTCGTGGTAGCGCAACTTGACGAAGAGGGTGCAGCCGTCACGGGAAAACGGCGCATGGGATGAACCGGGTGGATTGCGCAGGTAGGTGCCTGGGCCGTAGTCGCCGTGCTCGTCGGAAAACACGCCCTCCAGCACCAGGATCTCCTCACCCTCGTCATGCGGGTGTGACTTGAACTGCGAACCCGGCGCGTAGCGCACGATGGACGTGGCCCGTGCCACTTCACCGCCATCTCGCTCCAGCAGCTTGCGTTGCACACCCGCCGCCGGTGAATCCACCCACGGTAGTTCGTCAAGACGCACGACACAACGCTCGCGCCAGTCGGCGCGGATCTGAAGGGCTGTGTTCGACAGGACTTCCATCTTTATTCCGTGATGACCGAGATCTTCTGGGCCGCGGCCCGGGCGCGCTCCAGGGCACGCGGGCCTTTGGCCAGCGCAACCGCCATGCGGCGGAAGGGGCGGGTCGTGGGCTTGCCAAAGATCCGGACATCGACGCCGGGCTCGCTCATCGCCTCCGCAACCCCGGTGTACCTAGGGGCCACGCCATTCTGGGTGGCGAGGACGACGGCACTGGCGCCTTCGGTGACATCGATCTGCGGAATCGGCAGCCCCAGGATTGCACGCGCATGGAGGTCAAACTCGCTCAGGTTCTGGCTGATCAGGGTGACCATGCCCGTGTCATGCGGGCGCGGGCTGAGTTCGCTGAAGATGACTTCATCCTTCGTGACAAAAAACTCGACGCCGAAGATGCCGGCACCGCCCAGGTCGGACGTGACTTTCTCCGCCATCTGCTCCGCCGCTTTCAGGAACTCGGGCCGCATGGCCTGGGGTTGCCAGCTGTACTGGTAGTCGCCACGTTCCTGCACATGGCCGATGGGCTGGCAGAAGAGCGTCTTGCCGTTGCGTTGGCGAATGGTGAGCAGGGTGATCTCGTACTCGAAATGGATGAACTCTTCGACGATCACCCTCCGGCGGTCGCCGCGCATGCCTTCGCAGGCATAGTTCCAGCTGGCCTGGATGTCGGCCTCGGATTTGGCAACGCTTTGTCCCTTGCCAGAGGAGCTCATCACCGGCTTGATCACGACCGGGAACCCGATGGTGCGGGCCTGTTGCAGCAAGTCCTCGGCGGACTCGGCATAGCTGAATTTGGCGGTACGGACACCCAGGCCCACCGCGACGTCGCGAATGCGATCGCGGTTCATCGTCAGGTTCGCGGCACGCGCGCTGGGAATGACCTCGAAGCCTTCCTTTTCAACGTCCAGCAGCACTTCCGTCCGGATCGCCTCGATCTCGGGCACGATCAGGTCCGGTTGGTGCTGGGCGATGGCGGCACGCAAGGCGGCTTCGTCCAGCATGCTGAAGACGCACGACTCATCCGCCACCTGCATCGCCGGCGCGCCGGCGTAGCTGTCACAGGCCACCACATGGCAGCCCAGGCGCTTGGCACTGATGACGAACTCTTTGCCTAGTTCGCCGGAACCGAGAAGAAGGATTTTTTTCATGGTGTTCGGGTGGAAATGATGGAACGCCGACGATTGTCGACGATCGGTGAAATCGGCGTGTTCCTCTCCCGCCGACCGCCGGCGGGAAAAGCGCAAGGGGTCGAAAGAGGCCCCTGATGCTTCAGGATGCGATGGGCTCAGTGTGAATCGAAGAACCCCCGCAGCGCCGCCGCCGTCTCCTTCGGCAATTCCTCGGGGATGAAATGCCCCGCCGGCAGTGCCTGCCCGGTGACGGTGGCATTGCACTGTGCCTGCCACAGCTTGAGCGGCTGGAACAGCTTGTGCACCACACCGCGTTCGCCCCACAGCACCAGCAGGTCGCAGGCAATGCGTTGGTGGTGCGTGCGGCTCTCGCGGTCATGCTCCAGGTCGATGCCGGCGCTGGCGCGGTAGTCTTCGCAGGCGCTGTGGATGGCTTCGGGGGTACAGAAGCAGCGCTCATACTCGGCCAGCGCCTGTGGCTCGATGTAGCCCAGGCCGCTGGAGCCCCAGCCGCCCAGCTTGCTGTGCAGGTAGTCCTTGGGGTTGCCGCCGATCATGCGCTCGGGCAGCGGCCAGGGCTGGATGAGGTGGAACCAGTGGTAGTAGGCGCGCGCAAACGCCATGTCGGTGGCGTTGTACATGTCCAGCGTGGGCGCGATGTCGATCACGCACAGCTTGGCCACCTTCTCCGGGTGGTCCAGTGCCAGCCGGTGCGCCACGCGCCCACCGCGGTCGTGGCCGCAAAGGAAGAAACGTTGCACACCCAGCAGGTCCATCACGTCCACCATGTCCTGCGCCATGGCGCGCTTGCAGTAGGTGCTGTGGTCGGGCAGGCCCTCGGGCTTGGACGAGTCGCCGTAGCCGCGCAGGTCGGGCATGACGATCCAGTAGTCGTGCTGCAGCTGCTGCGCTACGCGGTGCCACATCACATGGCTCTGCGGAAAACCGTGCAACAACAGCAGCGCGGGGCGCTGGCCGCGCGCGCTGGTGGGCACGCGGGCCAAGATCTCGACGCCGTTGACGTCGAAGCGGCGGGTCTCAAAGCCGGCGAACCAGTTCATGACAGCATCTCCGTTAAGCGTTGCAGCGCGTGCTGGGCTGTGGCCGCGCGCACGGCGGCGCGGTCACCCGCGAAGTTCATCTTTTCAGTGACGACGCGGTCCGGCAGCGCAAAGCCGAACCACACCAGGCCCACGGGTTTCTCGGCGGTGCCGCCGGTGGGGCCGGCCACGCCGGTGACGACCACCGCCACCTGGGCGTGCGAGTGCTGCACGGCACCCATGGCCATGGCGTGGGCCACCTCGGCGCTCACCGCGCCGTGCGCGTCAATGAGCGCGGCCGACACGCCCAGCAGCTCCGTCTTGGCGGCGTTGGAGTAGGTGACGAAACCGCGCTCGAACCAGTTGCTGGAACCCGAGACATCGGTGCAGGCGCCGGCAATCAGCCCGCCGGTACAGCTCTCGGCCGTGGTCAGCATCCACTGTCGCTGCAGCAGCTGCGCGGCGAGCTTCTCAACCAGGGGCAGGGTGGCGGTGCTCATGGTCAGAAGCTTTTCCAGAGCGCGATGCACAGCAGCGTGCAGAAGGCCGCCACCAGGTCGTCGAACAGGATGCCCCAGCCGGCCTTGGCCCAGCCGTGGCGCGTGGTGTCGGGGTTCATGCCGTGGTACAGACGGTCGGCCCAGCGCACCGGGCCGGGCTTGGCGGCGTCGAAATAGCGGAACAGGAGGAAGGCCAGCAGCTGGTCATAGAAGCCGGTGGGCATGACGAGCCACAGCACCAGCCAGAAGGCGATGACCTCGTCCCACACGATGTTCCCCGGGTCCGGGTTGCGCAGGTGGCGCGCGGTGACGCTGCAGGCCCACCAGCCCAGCGGCAGGGCCAGTGCGATCAGCAGGCCCCAGCGCCACTCGTTCATCCACGGCTGCAGTACGAGGAAGGCCAGCCAGGCCCACGCGGTGCCGATGGTGCCGGGCGCCCTGGGGCTCAAGCCCGAGCCGAAGCCCAGGGCGATCAGGTGCGCCGGGTGCGCCAGCATGAAGCGGCCAGTGGGGCGCACGAACGTGGGCAGGGAAGACGTCTCTTGCATGGGGGCGATTATGGCGACGCACCGGGTGCGGGGCCGGCCAGCCACTCGGCCCAGTAGTCGATGCAGGCGCGGATCTTGGGCAGGCGGTGGCGCGCGCTGGCGGTCACGGCATAGATGGGGATGGGCTGCGGGTCGGTGAAGTTGGAGAGTACCGGCACCAGCCGCTGCTGCTGCACCATGGGCTGCGCGGCGATGGTGGACAGGCGGCCTATGCCCAGGCCCTGCAGCACCATGTTGGCCACCACATTGGTGTCGTTGGAGCGCCAGTGGCCGTCGGCCACGATGACGATGCGCTCGCCGTCGATGACAAACGGCCAATGGTTGAGCGAGGCGACCGCACTGTTGGTGACGAGCTGGTGGCGGTGCAGTTCGTCCGGGTGCCCGGGCGCGCCGGCTCGCGCCAGGTAATCCGGTGCGGCATAGAGCGCACGGCCGAAGGTGCCGATCTGGCGTGCGATCACGGTGTCGGGCAGGGTGGTGCCAGTGCGGATGGCAATGTCGATGCCCTCGCGCACCATGTCCACCAGCTGGTCGCCCACATGCAGGTCGATGCGCAAGCCCGGGTGGCTCGCGCGCAGGCCCGGCAGGCTGGGCAGCAGCTGGTAGTGCCCGATGACCGAGCTGGCCGCCACGCGCACCAGGCCGCTGACTTCCTGGTTCTTGGCGGCGAACTCGCCCTCCAGTTCGTCCAGTGTGCCCACCAGGCGCAGGCAGTAGTCCAGAAACACCTCGCCTTCGGCCGTCAGCGCCAGCCCATGGGTGGAGCGGTGCACCAGACGTGCGGCACAGGTCTGCTCGATGCGGCTGAGCGCGCGCGAGACCTGGCTCACCGGCACATCGCGTTCGCGTGCCACGGCCGACAGCGTGCCGAGCGCGGCCACGCGGGCGAACAGGTGCAGGTCGTCAAAGGCGAGGTCCTTCATGCCCCCATGTTAGCGGCGGTGGCTTTGCGCGGCGCGCAAGACCCATTTGCGTGTCGCGCCGTTTCGCTACCGGCCATGGCTGCCTAGAGTGCAGACACGTGCAGTCACACAACGCAAGGAGGTTGCCATGAAGACACCGAGCCCGACGCAGGACTATTACCGGATCAAGGAGCAGGCCAAACAGCGTGCGCAGGAACTGCGGCGCGAGGCCATCGGCGATTTCTGGCGCGGCGCCGATGCGGTCTGGTCCGCCACGCTGGCCACGGCCGAGCGCAGTGCGCGCCGGCTGGTGCATCGCCTGGCCCGGCATGCCGAGACGCGTGCCGCCGCGCCCACCCCGCCCTGCAAGGAGTGCTGAGCATGCCCACGCTGCAACTCAAACTCATGCCGCCACTGGCGGCCCCCGTCCAGGCCGCGCTGGCCGCCGAACTGACACAGCTCACCGCCACGGTGCTGGGCAAGCGGCCCGAGGTGACGGCGGTGCTGGTGGAGGTGGTGCCGCAGTGGTTCATCGGCGGCACATCGGTGGCGCAGCCTACCGCCTGGCTGGCGATCAGCATCACGGCCGGTACCAACACGGCCGAGCAGAAGGCGGCCTTCGTGGCCCAGGCCTACGCCCTGCTGCAGCTGCACCTGGGCTCGCTGGCGCCGGCCAGCTACGTCATC